>CADAPK010000001.1 GCA_902789825.1 uncultured Ureaplasma sp.
CAAAAATTGTAATTGAACCTTTTGGAACGGAAAAAGAAACTTCATCCAAAATCTTTCTATTTCCAACAATTTTTGTTAAATTTTTAATCTCGAGAGCAATAGATTTTTTATTTAATAATTTATCGTTCATTAATTCTTCCATATTAAATTCGTAAATCCATTCTATAAAAACAACTTACTCCTATTGTAAATGTAGCAACAGAAATTGGACAAAAAAATAAATTATTTACTACTTTTTCGTTCACAAAAAGAGTGTAATCATTTTCAACATTTTCTTTATCTAAAATTTTTCCCAATATCGGATTCATAAAAAGATGAATAAAAATAAATGAAAACTGAAAAATAGTTATGAGAATAATGTAATATTTTTGACTTGCATACAATGAAATAGTTGATCAAAATAAAATATTGTAAATTGTCAAAAGAAGAATTTGTAAGCAAAAATTTATAAAGAAAGCTTTATTGCTTGCCCACAAAGCAACGTGAAATCTTTTTCGAGCATATAGATTTAAAATATGCGCACCAATTGATAAATAGAGCACAAAAATCAATGCAAAAAAGAAAAAAACTAATATCTTCGTAAGCAAAACTTTTAATCTTTCATAATGTTTTGAAATAACAGAAATCAAATTTTGCCTATCGATCACAAATTTTGATAAATTTTGATAAGTTTATTGATAAAATGAAATATGTAAAAAACGACATCCAAAGACGAATGTCTACTTTATCAATACGTTTTACATCATAATCAACGTAATTACGAAGATACATAATACCGAAAATAGACATAAAAAAAACAATTGTCGTAATTATTAGTGTATTTTAGCAAAAACGAGATTTAAAAATACCTTTAAAAGAAAAAAGCATTAATTGTGAGTTCATAAATGTAAATACAAACTACAGATTTTTTAATGATTATATGTAATTTTTGTTGTCATCTAACGATATTTTGGTGAGTATTTTATAAAGCACAATCGTAAATTTATTTGATAAGTAATAAAAATAATAGGTTTTACAACCAAATAACACAAGTTTACCAATGTTAATATATAATTCATAATGATTCGTATTTAAAGTAATGAACAAAAAATTTGCTTTTGATTATGAAACAAAATTTGGGAATAGTCGTTCACATGCAATGAATATTTCTAAACGTTCATGAAAAAATAATTTTCATTTTTTAAAGTCAAACTTATTAACAAAAAAAATGAAACTTTCTATTCGAGATTTGAAAACAATTAATAATAAATTTCCTAGTTTTTGACTACGATACAAAAAAAAATATGAAAAGCAATAATAATATTTTGAATGTGACAGTTGAAATACCAAAAAATTCAAGTGTTAAATACGAATATAATCGTTTTTTAAATAAAATAGTTGTTGATCGTGTTTTGTATGGATCAAATTTTTATCCGCAAAATTACGGTTTTATTCCGCAAACTCTTGATTATGATGGCGATGAGTTGGATTGTTTGGTAATTTCTAACCAACCTTTATTCCCAGGATGTATTGTCCCAACAAAAATTATTGGTGCCATGGAAATGATTGATGATGGTGATAAAGATACAAAATTAATTGGAGTAATTAATTGTGATCCTCGTTTTGAAAACATAAATTCACTTGATGATTTAGCTAGAAATTATCTCTTGGAAATAAAGGATTTTTTTCAAAATTACAAGAATTTACAAAATAAAAAAGTTATTATTAATGGTTTTAAAGATAAAAAATGAGCAATGAATGAATACAAAAAGTGCCTTGATTTAAAAAAAAAATATGGAAATTTATCAAAGGATTCTTTTTTAGAAATAGTGCAAAAAAAATATAACAATTCGAAAATAGATTAGGTGGTAACATGAAAAAGAAACATTTTTAATTTTTGGTTTGACTAGTTTAGCAATTTCTAGTACTATTGTCGGTGTTATTGTTCATCAAAATATAAACTTTAATAAACGTGATTTATTTTGCGATTTGCTTTCTTTGAAGTTATGAAAAAATCGATCTAGATTTTATTGCTAAACATGGGAGGAAATTGCTGATGTAATAGATAAAACAATTATTTTGTATCAACAAGATTATAAGAATGAAATGCGGAAAGAATTAGATTTAATCATAAAAAAGGCAGATGTAAAGAAAATTGCGGAATTTTGGAATCTTATACGTCCTTTTATTATGTTTGTTTGAAAACATAAGGTAAATGTAGGAGGAAAATAAGAACAAAATAAGTATTGCATGACGAGCTTTGTAACTTTGCTAGCAAAGTTAAATTTTTAGTTTTTAAAATGAATAGACAATGATATGAAAATATACTAAAAGGTTTTTAACTCTTTATAATAAAGACCAACAAAAAGTTTGTATAAGATCGTTAAAGCAATAAATGACTATGACCCAATAACATGAAAGAACTTTACAACAATACCAAATCATTATTTATGTTGCGATCTTCTACATTACGCTACTATATTGAATATTACGCAATTAAAAATATTAATTATTTTTTAATGATTACAATTTTTTCGTATTTCATTTATTAAAATATGTAAATCTTTTATGAAAAATAATTAAATCCTAGAGTAAATACAAAAAAAACAATAAGCTACATTGGGTACAAATATTTTTTCAAGAATAATGCATGTTAAACTATTGATTAAAAACTTATTATTCGCAAAAGATTGTTCAAATCTAACATAAACAAATAATAAAATTAGACTTTACTTATCAATAGCGAATACGACAAAATTAGAAACAGTTACTGTAAAAATCGCAGAAACAATACCAACATCCAACAAAAGAGATTTAAAAATTCGTTTTAATTTAAAGATAAATATTTGAAATTCATAGTTCTATTTTAAGTGGGTGATAGGTGATAAAAATATATGGTTTATCATAAAATTGTATAATAATTGAAAATTTAACATGTTTTTATTTAACTATCCAATTAATCGATACATTAATTTTTTTATTTCACATAAGAAAAAATCTCAATATATATATATATATATATATATATATATATTCTTATTTAATCTATCCTGATCTAATTAATTTATCTTTTGTTAATAAAAGAAAGGACACCATCTAAGTTTACCAGATTGATGTTTTTTATTTTTTAATGAACATATTCGATGAAATCCAATTAAAAAGCGAAAAGAAGATAAGGGTTATGTATTTATTAAACCAATTAAAATTACCAGAAATAAAATCAACTAAATATTTACCATTGTTTGTTGAAAGTAAGTATCTCAAAGAATATTCACTTGCGGACAAGATACAAATGGCAAAAAGTAGAATCATCGAATTTTTAGAGAAATTGCCTAGTAAAGATGTAATGATTTCTTTTTCCGGTGGGAGAGATAGTTGTGTTTTACGTCATCTTGTTCATGAAGTACAAGATAAGATGGGAAAACCACATTCGAAATTATTAATTGCCAGCGAAATATTCCATCCTGAAACACTAAAATTTATTAATCATTTTAAAAATGAATATGAGATCGTTTCACCAATTAAATCGTTCGAACAAATTATCTGTGAAAATGGCTATCCTATTATCTCTAAGCAAATTGCTCAAAAAATTCATCATTTACGTAATACAAAAAATCATCGAAAATACATTAGAGCAATTTTTGGTTTAGACAACAATAAATACGGAACATTACCGTTAAAATATATTCATTTTCTTGACAAAGATTTTGTTGACTATAAGATAAGTCATAAATGCTGTGATTATATAAAAGGAAAAATAAAAAAAGATAAACGACCAGTCTTTATTGGGACAACAATCAACGAATCACGCTTGCGTCGACACACATGAGTAAAATATGGGTGTATTCAATATGCTAATAATAAACCCGATGTTTGTAAACCCCTAAGTCTTTTTACGCAAAAAGATATTAATGAATATATCGAAAAATCCAAAATTAAAATAAGTAAAATTTATGATTTAGGTTATTTACGTTCGGGATGTATTTGTTGTGGTTTTGGTTTATCATTAGAAGAAAAATTAAAAAAAGAAAAGGTAATTCCGATGAACCGTTTTGAATTACTATATAAATCTAATAAAAAATTATTTACATATTTTTTTATCAAATTAGAAATGTGAAAACCGTTAGCAGATTGTCAAATTACATTAAATATAAATGACCCAATTATGATTAAATTTAATCAACGGCAAAAAGAAATTAAAAATTGATATATGAATATCGATGTTAACTTAAACAAAATTTTAGATGAAATTGAAAAAAGAAACCTATTGTGTTGAAATAACGAAGAAAGACGATGAATTTTTCAAAAATATAGAAAGGGAATTAGTTAATATGAAGCAAAAAGATACCAAGATCATACAATTAAAAAGCGATTTGAATGGCAATAATAGTTCTTCTTTTTTGATAACGATTAACGATATTTTTAATGGGGAGTTAATTGATGATATCAATAAATTTGTCATTTTAAATTATCAAAGACCATACGATTGGGATAAAAAAGCACTTGTGACTTTAATCAAAGATATTAATAATCTAGTTACGAATGACTCGCATTATGTTGGAATAATTTATTTAGGTTACAAGCGCTTTGCGTCTGGTTGGTCTATTATTGATGGTCAACAGCGGATAATAACATTTTTTATCTTGTTACACTATTTTAATAAAAATAAGATATCTAACAATGCTAACAATTTTGATATTAGTGTTCGAATCAACGATAATGATTTCAATTTAAAAGAAATAATTGAAAAAGATAGTAAATTTATCCCTAATTTATTATTAAAAGAATATTGTGAAAATATTAATGCAAATCTTAAAATAGTTGAAAAATATTTTGATGAAAATAATATTGATAAGCATCGTTTCTATGATATTTTTCTCAAAAAACTTTGTTTCATAATAATTGCTTGTCTTGATGAGAACATGGAATTGAATTTATTTTATGATATCAATTCAAAAAGAATTGAACTTGACGATGTGGATAAAATTAAAACATATTTACATTTAAATGTTTTTAATGACAAGAAGTCTGCTAAAGAACTGTATAATATTTGACCTGATTTATATAAAGGTGGTAAGTCTTCAGCATATTTATTTTTTAAAATTTTAGCTAATGCCGTTGGAAATACTGATTCAACTGGCAAAATAAAATATGATAATCTAGTTGAGATTATTGAGAAATACATTAGTAAAAATGGTTTATTAGGTTTTAAATCGGAATTTAATAATGCTTTACAACGCTTTAACTCCCTTCCAAATGATTATAGTGATAGTGATATAGATATATCACCATATAAAAATTCTTCCAATGAAATCAAAAATATAATGGTATCTTTATGATTATCGCGGAAATTAAAGCATCATCGAAGATTTATACAGGAAATGACACATAAAGATAGATATAACGACTATATATCCGGTAAACGTAATCCTATTATTGCTTTTCTAATGTTTCTCTTTACTTTTATTTGTGAAGCTAAATTTTCATTTAAAAATACTGATGGTCAGAAAAATATTAATCTGTATTTAACATGACCAGAAAAAGACCGAAAAAAGAAATTAAAAGAATTATGATTGAAATTTAAAAATGGTAATTTTTTAGATAATATTGAATATTGTTTTCCAAGAGTAAATCGAGAAATTGATAATATTAATGAAAAAAGTAAATGTATTATTCCACTATTAATTATTGCTAACAGCGGACTTGATAATTTTTATGAAACAATAACTAGACATTCTAATTTAGGAAAAACACATTTAGATCATATAATTCCACTCAAATCTTTGTTAAAGGACCCAATAAATGGGAAAATGAAAAGTGATAACTATGCATGAAGCGAACCCCAGGCAGATTATAAAAAAATAATTTGTTCGATTTATAATTGTCAAATCCTTTCACAACATGAAAATGTTACGAAATCTTCCACTTTTGACTTAAAATATTGTAAATTTAATAGTGATAAGTTAGTAGATTGCATTGATTATAATAAAATAAAAAATTATTTAATTCAGCGAAAACAACAATTAATTGAAAATTTAGAAAATGTAATTAATAGATTAATGAAATAATTTATTGATAAAATCTTATATCGACAAAAAAATAATAGAAGTGCTAACACTTTATCATTTTTTATCTATCACCAAAATAATTCAAAATAGACTTGTGCTTATAAGGAAAAAAATATAAAAATATTATTTAGATTTTAAATTTTTCTCTTTAATTTTGCATCAAGCAATTCATTGTTCGTTAGTCATTTTTGGGTCTTTTGTACCAACAAATGTTTTACATTTTAAAATGTCACATTTTGAACAATCACCACTTGGCATTTTACTTGCGCATGCATAAACTGGACATTGTTGACCTTGACGGTAAAATACTTTACCTTTTACTTTATTACAACCACCACACATTGTGAACATTTTACATTCACCACAATTTGCACCACAAACAGAAATATTTTTCATGTCAATATTTGTAGTATTATATAAAATAATTCTCTAGCATTTTAAAATTATTTAGAAATCTTGTATTTTAACGATTCTTTTTCAAGTTTTTTAAAATCGAGGCAAATATTTCTAATAGATTTTTTATATTTGTAATTGTTGTAAAATTTCCTTGCTTTTTTGTATATTTCTATTGCAATTAATTTTTTATTAAGCCACCTTACTTCTTGCTTCAATAAATTAGCGTACTTAATAACGGACGGATTTTTACTTTTTAATAATTCCTCATATTTGATTTGCTTTGCAATTTTTGATGTACTTTTTCTTGGTATGGGAATCATATTATTGATTCTAACTGCAGCTATTTTTTCTCCATTTTCATTGAATAATTTGACACAATAAAATTCAGGTTTGTTTATTTTACTTGTTAATGGTGCAAAGTAATCAAAATTATTACTAGAAAAAACTAATATTCCGATATAGGGTCGATTATTTTTTGGTTTAGCGATGCATTTTTCAAATTGTTGTAAATATTCAATATATTCAGAGTCAATTTTATAGATATTAAGTTTAGACATAATAGTCATTATAAAAAAATATCTCTCAAATTAATGAGAGATATTTTCATTACACTTGGACTGTTAAAGAGGCTTCATCCGTTCCCCAATCTTTACACTTGGACTGTTAAAGAGGCTTCATCCGTTCCCCCAATCATTTGAATATATTATATGTAATTATTTTTTTATAGGTTAATGTAAATTTATTTATATAAATAAATAATTTAAAATTAATTATTGCAATCTTCGTAATCAAGTTTATAAGTAGTGCAATTATTTTTCTCGAGTAGATCGCGTATATTTTCAATAGCACATTTTAGTAATACTTCAATATTTGTGTATTCTTCTTTCATTTTTTTATTAATATCATCCATCATAATTTTTCTATCAGACGGATGATGATAATAATTTCTAACAAGATGTATTATTGAATAATGTTTATATTTACCATTTTCAATATATCCTAATTCATTGTCTTTTTTATTAATGAAATATTCGTAAACTCTTTCAACTTTATCGTCATTTTTTATTATTTCCTCGTCTTTTTCTCCATCACTATCAAATTTATATAATAGTTCATTACTTGTTTTTTCATTACTCTTTATTGACACATTCCTAATTTCTCCAATGTAAAAGTCCAATAAATCAATAGTACATACATTGTAAATTTCATAAATTAGTAATGATGGGGGGATGTATTGTTCTTTGTTATTTACCTTTCGACATTTACTTCCTCTTTTTGAACTACTTTGCTCTGCTTCTAAATGGTATAACACAATATCTTCTCACTTTACTTTATTAAGCAAATGTGAGATGAAATATGGATTATGTGAAGAAATATAAATGGAACAATTATCTTTTATTGAAAACATTAAATCCACTAATTCATTAATTAATTCAGGATTTAAATAATTATCTGGTTCATCAAAAAATAATGATAATTCTAATTTATATCTCTCAATCAATTTTAAACAAAATTTCATATTGTTGAAAGATAATTGACCATGCGAAAAATTTTCATTTGAAAATTTATTTTTTTTATTTAGGATATCAAAAAGTAATATTTTAGTGCATCATGGAAAATCGTAATGAACATACGAATTTATAAGTTCGTTTTTGAATTCAATATATTTATTTTTGTCATTATGATTATTATCATTATCATCCAAAACATTTCGGAGTTCCTCAGTAATTTCTTTTTGGAATTTGTTAGTAGATTTCTCGATTTTTTCAATTGTATTTTTTATATTTTTCTTACTACTAGCATCTAGTTTGTTAGATATTAATTTAATTAATGTTATCATTGGATTATCATATTTTTTAGATCCTACTTTTTTTCCAATCATTCCTTGATAATTTTTATTTTCTTCACCCTCTATCATTGACAAAATTTCGGATGCACATGGAAAGAAAATTTTATTTTCTCCAACCTTTTCATCATATTCTTTATTTAGTTTATGTGTTTTGCCACAACCATTTTTACCAAGATATATAAAAAACATTTTAATTATTTATATGGCAGGGGTGGCAGGATTTGAACCCACAACACGTAGATTTGAAGTCTACAGTTCTGCCGTTGAACTACACCCCTAGAACCTAAAACTATTATAAATTATTACGACTAGTCATAATTAATTTTGCTTGATGAATTAGTAAATAAAATTTTATATTGTTTTTTTATTTATTCATTGATTATTGAAATCCAAATTTATTTTTTCATTCAACATTGGACATTTATTTTTGTCTTTTTTATTTAGTTGGATATATTTTTTAATTACATGAATTATAAATTTATAGTTTTTCCGACAAAATTGTAATTCATTATTAAGATCAATTAATATTTCTTTATATCTTTGTTTGCATTTTGTTAATGAGTTTTTTGATACATTAATTATTTTTGTTTGATTTTTTGGGATAATCAAGGGACAATTAAGACAATTTTGATACAATTTGTCTCTCAATTACAATGCATTCAAAATATGCTACTTTCAAATTATCTTCTCTTTATATGTTGAAAAAGAGAATATTTTGATAAATTTAAATTTTTTGATGTTTTATTGATACTTTTATCACCACTTAGAAATTTGATAATTAGGTTTATTTTTTTGTCTAGTTTATATTCTTTTTCACTTTCTAATTTAGATATTTACCTTTTTTATTTTTTTGTTGCTCGGTAATTGCTTTTTGCTTAAAAAATTGTGCTATTCAATATATTAAATAAAAGATTAGTATCGTTCATGTTAATGCAATTGGAATTGATATTATTATTAAAAGTATTATTGCTATCATAGTTAGTTTATTATATTACAATTTGCTATTTAATTCGTCTTTTTTTTATCTAAATCTAAATCGCTTTTAATGATTTGATTAGCACTAACATATTATTTTAACCGATGCAATCAAAGAGATAGCACCCATAACTCTTGGCATTACTTTTTCACCACAGGATTTTTTTCCATATCAAAAAACCAAATAAAGAAAAAGGAGATTAAATAATGAATAAATGACTTTCGTATCGTATTATATCATATACAATACATCGCAATCAACACACAAACTTATTGGCTTATCGAATAAATATTTTATCAATTAAACTTAGAATTAATGCTTTTATGAATTATTTTCTTTTAGCAAATAGAAATTTTTAATTAATGTTAAATCGTATTCAAGCTCATTTTTTGTGATATAACACGTTTGTAAGTGCAAAGGTTGTTTTTGTGAAATTGTTTTTTTATCAAAATAATAACAATCCCCACTACCAAATAATTGAACACATTTATTGTCATTAAACAATTGAATGCTTTCATATTCATTATTCAATGCATAGATATATTTACTATCGGTTAGACTTAATAGTTTATTCATTTTTGGAGTTTCAAAAATTGTTTGTGCAGAAATTAGGCAATTAATCCCACATTTTTTTCCATTTTCTAAGATATAAAATAAATTTTGTCAAATCAAATCCGCATTCTCATTTTTTATGATTAAATCTAAGTCATTAAAAACAAGAAAAATTGTTTTTAATTTTTTTTCTTCAAGATTTACAATTTTGTTGTAAGCACTTAAAGAAGTAACATTATTTTGCTTAAACAAATTCATGCGATTTTTTAAATTTTCGACAACTATTTTAAGATTAATTAATATTTCATTAAAATTTGAAAAAATATTATTTTTAATATGTGGCGTTGTAAAGGATAATTCATTAAACAAATGCGGATTATCAAGAAAGATAGAAATTTCTAAATCTTTTGTGGAAGTGGTTAAGCATAAACTTAAACAATATAAAATCACAAAAGGAACAGCGCCACTTAATTTTTTACCAATAACTAATGTATTAGGTGATTCTAATAAATTTTTGATAAATGGTTTGTTTTCTAAAGTATAACAACATACGACATCAAATGGTTTTGGATGGCGCAAACTACTAGCTATTGATGCTAAACTCTTTTTTGTTGGATGTTTGTTTGCAAATTGAAAAGATATAGATAGATTAGCAATTTCGTAATTAAAATGATTGATTTTTACAAGCTCGACAATGGTTTTAATATTGTCAACAATTTTTTTTATTCCTTTGCTATTGCTACATGTAAAAGTCAATTGCATGTAATTATCAAATATCTGCAATTGTGTATTAGTAATAGCAATTTTTTCTTGCAATAAATAACCAATAATTTTATTTTTAATATTACTTGCATCATTTCGATTCAATACTTGGTTATCAATGTTATTTTGGGGTAGTAAACCAAAAAATGGTGCGGTTAAATTTTCTATACTTTTTTTAAGTTTTTTCTTTGTAATTTTTTTAAATTTAAATTTTGTTTTATTTTTTTTTATTTCTTCAATTGTTTCAATTTTTAGATGCATCCCAATTTTTTTTGTTAAAAAGTTAGATATTTTTATTCATAATTTTGATTTTTTATAGTTAGCATTAAGTAATGTTAAAGTCATTAATGTTGTAATAACAACAAGTAAAACAATCGTAAAAATTTTTAAGAACAAGAAAATAATTAAAACAAGAAGTAAAGGAATTATTCCAGCAGCAGAATTATTAAAGAAAAATTCATAATTATTGGCATGAAAATAACCAATTCATTTTTCCGAGTAATGAATTAATGTTTCTTTAAAGTCATGATCGTTTTTTGTGATTAGTGCCCAAATCGAAGTATAGAGGCAACAAAGAAAAAAAAGATTCATGAAGTAAAAAATAATATTTTTTTTCTTCATTAGTTTTTTAAAAGGAATAATTTTAATAATGTTAAGCAACCAAATACAAAAGATTGATAAGTAAAATAAGTATTTTATCGGTCCAAAAAATAAATCAATTAAATTATCGAAAAAGGAACCAATATATGGAACACGAAAAGCAATTAAAAGAAGAAGAAATAAAATAATTATTTGTGATAACAAAAATTTCTTTTTGGAATAAAAAATCCCATTTTTTGTTTTATTGTTTTGTTTATCATCAAAATTAGTTAGAGAAAGAGGAGGGATTTTAACGGTTTTCATATTCAATTTTTTTTTGTTGAATAACAAAATTATTATAAATTATTGTAATCAAGATTAGTGGTTTTTTTCCAAAGTTCTTTTGGTAAAGTTTAATTACTTCTTTTTTAAATTCATCTTGTAATTTCTTGGTTAAAAGATTATTTTGATCAACGAATTTAGCAAGAATTTCATTCATGCGGTTATTTAGAATGGTATTTATTTCTACTAATTTTTGTTTATTTTTCTCATTTAATAAGTTAATCACACCCACTGGGTTATAGTTAAATTTAATTATTTTTTTTTCTTGTCGATTAATTAATAAACTAATTAAAACACATCCGTCACTCGCCATTTGTTGCGACTCAATTAGATGGGAAGCATGGACATCGATATAACCATGGCTACGGATATTTTGTTCGGTAATTTTTATATTTGATTTTTTTACAGGAATTTTTTCAATTTGATCGTTAAAAAATTTAACAATTTGACCATTATCGATAAGTAAAACATTATTTGATTTAAATTTTGTCGTTGCGATCAATTGTTCATATTTTACAAAATTCATATATAAATCATTGATTGGAATAATGTATTTTGGTTTTAATAAACTCACGATAAATTTATGATCTTCTTGACATTGTGATAATTTAATAATATCTTTTGGTAAGTGGTAAGTTGTAACTTTTTGTAATTTGCTAATTTCATCAATAATATTTGATTCAATTTTTTCAAAACCATTTTCGGTATCTAAAGCATAAACAAAAGCGTCTTCATCATGAAATTGGATATTTTGGTCGTCACCACTAATTATTTTTTCTAGTTTTTGGATTAATTTTTGGCGGTATGCAACAATGATGACAACACAATGTTTATAGTTTTTAATTAATTGTGGATCGACTCATGGTAAATTCGGAAGATTAATTATTTTGTTTTTTACCAAGTAGGAAAAAACATCATTTGTTGTTTGATCAATTATGCAAAAAGGTAATGAATATCCAGTGCATAGTTTTGCGATAACAGCAAGATAGTATAAATTATTAGCATCAATTGCAATAATTATTTGATTTTTTTCATTAGAAAAAATATTGTCAAAAAAATCTTTTATACCATAATTAGGTGTTGCAAAACTAGGGTAATTAATATTTTTTCCAACCGATGTTAACAATAAATAATTATTGTTTTTTGTAATTTTGTTTATTTCAAAAACTAAATCATTGAAAAAATTATTCATTGATGTTGGAACAATAAATTTATCAAAATAAATTATTGATTTTTGTCCAAAAGTAAAAACAAAACCAATTCCAAATAAAAAATAGTTATAAGTGCGAAAAGCCGTTACATTCATCCTATCACTAATCATTACGGACTTAAGTGGTTCAAGAGCAATAACATTGGGAATAAAATTAATATTTTTTTTGTTTAAAATATCGTTTTTAAAAAAAGAGGTAATTAATACTTTGCCAATTGGACTAGTATAAATAGGAACGTTTGGTAAAACATCAACGAGATATTCTAATCCCCCAAATTGCTTATATTCACTAGTACCAATAAATATTCCTTTAACTCTTTCTTTGTTTTCAACTAAATAATCAAAATTAGGAATTTTTTTTTGGATTCCAGAAACAATATTTGGCGGTGTTATTATCCCACATGATAAAATATAAATATCATCGTCAACATTTAGAATTTGGCAACATTTCCCTTTTTCATTTTGTCCACCAAGACAAAAAAATTGAAAATTAATCATTATAAATATAAACTAATTGTGATAAACTAATAAAAAAGAACTATTTTATCTATATTACATATTTTATTAGATTTCTAGGAATTTTGCAACAAGATTGTCTTCATTAACATAAAATCGATCGACAAACATGAGCGAATCTTGATAAATATTATCAGTTTGTTCCTTTGTATTACCGTCACTTCCCCAAAATATACCAATAGTGTTGAAATTTTCATCAATCATCATTGTGCCTGATGCACCATGTGTTAACAATCACTTGTCATCTGGATTATCGATTCATTCCTTAACAGTATAAAAATCACAATGTGTTCCGTTACTTTTAAAATAATCGATGACTTTGCCTTTTTGAAAAATGTATTCTATTTTATTTTGTAAGAGAATGCCATTACTTATTTTAGCGGAATAACCGATACCATAAATTTTTGTCGAATTTTTTGCGATATTTGGCATATAGACATTAAGAGAATTATTAAATAACAAGTGCTTATTTATCTTTTCTAATTTTGTTTTTATTTTTTTTGTTATTTCGTCATTAATTTGATCAAGCATGAAATCAATTTTTATCAAACTAAAATCAGTAAATCTATGTTTATGGACTAAATTTTTGTGAAAATCGAGATCTTGGTTTGCATTATAAATTTTATTAGAATCCTTTGTTTCGATTGCAACTTGCTTCCACTTTGTCGAATAAAATGTTTTTTTTTCTTCTTTTATCCTTAATTGTGGTTCATCGATAAGAATTTCGTTTCCTGCAATATCATTGCACGTACATGCGCAAAATAGGTGGCAATTATTTTTATATTTTTTACTAATCTTTTCATCATACAAAGGATCAAACACGGTCGAAACATGTAAATTAGTTGCCATCCAATATTTATAATCATCGTCATTTTTATGATCAACTTTATCAACAATTCATCCTGTCCCCCCATTATAATTTTTTTCTAGAAGGATTTTATTTTCTTTAGGATTGTCGATGAAGCAAAATAATCCAATTGAAAATGTTCGTAATGATAGGAATTTTTCGTAATCACCTAATGTATATGGTTTGCAAGCAATATTTTTACTATTTCGACAAATTTTTATTCAATTAGGATCATTTTTATATGCGGCATTACGTGTAACAATTTTTTTAATGTCACAACCGGTAAAAACATTTTCATTAATTGGTAAAAAATTTGTTTTATTTTTAATGTAAATTGTTTCGATTTTTGTATTAGCAAAAGCCCCATCATCAATTTTTTTAATTACAGATGGAATAATAAGATGTTGACTAATATCTTTATTGTCTTTAAATGCATTTTTACCAATTGTTTGAATTGTATAAAAGTTATTTTTATCACGGAACTGCCCATTACCTAAATTAAAAAAATTTGTTTTATGGTTTTGCCAATTTGTATTAACTTTAAAATTTTTTGTTTCGAGTAATTCACAATCATTTTTTTTTGTAAATTTTAATGTGAATTTTCCCGAATAATATCGATTCAAGCACGAGGCATCGAATGTTTTTATGTATTCTTGCTCTTTTTTAAAAGAAAATGATTTATTTACAAAAAATATCGTAATAGGAATAAATAATGCAAGAAAACAAAAAAGGCAAAAGTGAAAAAAAATTATTATTCTTAAGTTACTTTTCCTAATATTTTTTTTGATTTTAAACATTATTAAGTATTAAGCAGATTATAAAATAATAAAATTAAAGATTATTTTTCAATATTTGTTTAAGATACTTAGCTGTATATGATTTTTTTGCATCATCAATAATTTGTTCAGGTGTACCTTTTGTTACAATTTTACCACCTTTATCACCACCATCTGGTCCAAGATCAATAATATAATCAGCACATTTAATGACATCAAGATTGTGCTCAATAACAATTACTGTTGAACCATTATCGACAATTTGGTTTAAGATTTTTATTAATTTATTGACATCATATGGATGAAGACCGGTTGTTGGTTCATCAAGAATAATTAATGTTTTGTCGTTTGATTTTTTTTGAATAAATTTCGCTAATTTTATTCGTTGGGCTTCACCACCTGATAATGATGTTGATAGTGTTCCTAATTTTAAATAACCTAAACCAACATTTTCCATTAATTCTAATTTATGTTTGATATTAGGGATGTTTCAAAAAAATTTTAAAGCTTCGGTAACGGTCATTTCCAAAACATCATAAATTGATTTGTTTTTGTAAAGAATTGCGAGAATTTCATTGCGATATCGTTTTCCCTGACATTCATCGCATTTGACATAAACATTTGGTAAAAAATGCATTTCGATTTTAATATAACCGTCACCATTACATTTTTCACAGCGTCCACCCGGCAAATTAAAACTGAAATGGGATTTTGTGTATCCATGTGCTTTTGCCTCATTTGTATTAGCAAACAATGTCCGAATATCATCGAATAAACCAATATATGTTGCGGGATTACTTTTGGGTGTTCGCCCAATCGGTTCTTGTGTTACTTGCACAAGTTTTTTGATGTTTATAATTCCATTAATATCTTTTATTTTTGGGGCATCAACAAAAGGATTAGTTAAAACTTTTGTGATATTTTTTGCTAGTGTTTCATTGATTAAACTCGATTTTCCTGAACCAGAAACACCAGTCACAACGATAAATTTTCCTAAAGGGAAAGCAACATCAAGATTTTTTAAATTGTTAAAATTTATTCCTTTTAAAATTAACTTTTTACCATTACCATTTCTTCGTTTTTTAGGGATGGGAATAATATTTTTGCCGGCTAAATATTTTCCAGTGATACTTTGATTGCAATTAATAATGTCTTTTACCGAACCTTGGGCAACAATCTTACCACCATTAATTCCAGCTTGTGGACCAACATCAATTAGATAATCTGCTGCTAACATCGTTTCTTGGTCGTGTTCAACCACAATTAGACTATTCCCCATATCTCGCATCATTTTTAAAGTATTAATCAATTTATCATTATCTTTTTGGTGTAGACCAATGGATGGTTCATCCAAAACATATAAAACACCAGTTAGTGATGAACCGATTTGAGCGGCAAGACGGATTCGTTGACTTTCCCCACCAGATAGTGTTCGTGTTGGACGGGAAAGAGTCAAATAATCTAAACCAACATTTGTTAAAAAATCTAAACGATTAATAATTTCTTTTAGAACTAATTTTGCAATTTCACGTTGTTGATCAGTTAATTCTAAACTCAAAAAAAAATCTTTTGCTTTATCGATCGTCATTTTACAAACTTCCATGATGCTTTTTTTATTAATTTTCACTGATAAAGCTTGTGGGGAAAGACGTTGTCCGTGGCAATGATCGCATTTTTTTTCTGTCATATATGAATTGTAGATTTCGCGTGTTAATTCAGAAGAAGTTTCGAGATGACGACGTTTAATTAGTGATAGAACTCCTTCGACATAATCAAATTTATTGTAGCTAATCCCACCATTAGATTTAATTGATAATTTAATTGGTTCATCCGAACCATATAATAAGAGATTAAGTTGTTTTTTTGGTAACAATTTAATTGGTGTATCACGATTAATTTTGTAATGATCGATGATTGCCGCAAATTTTTGTCATTCGATTGATTTTGTGTCGATCGTATTTTTGAAATATAAAAAAGCACCTTGGTTAATCGATAAATCTTTATCTGGAATCATTTTGTCTACATCAGGTTCATAAACAAACCCCAAACCTTTACATTTTGGGCAAGCACCAATAGGGGCATTAAACGAGAAAAGGCGTGGTTCCATTTCCGGAAGGGAAAAACCACAAATGGGACAACAATGATCTTTTGAATACAAGAATGTTTGTTTTTGTTGTTTAACAATGACTTTATTTTTACCATGCTTTAAAGCAAGATCAATCGCTTCTTGCAAGCGATTTTTCGTTGCACTATTATCGTTTAAAACAAGACGTGTAACGATGATTTCAATATTGTGAAATTTATTTTTATTAAGAACTATTTCTTGGTCTAAACTATATTCTTTATTGTCAATTTGCACATGCAAAAAACCCAAAGATTTTAGCTTATCTAATTCTTTTTTAAATGTTCCTTTTTCTTTGTGGGCAAAAGGCGAAAGAATATAAACTATTTTACCTAATTCGCATTGCGAATAAATTTTTTGTAAAATTTGTCGAGTTGTTAATTGTCTAATTTCACCATGACCATACGGGCAATAAGCACGACCGATTCTAGCTCACAATAAACGAAGGTAATCATAAATTTCTGTTGTCGTTCCAACAATTGAGCGGGGATTATTTGTTGTTGTTTTTTGATCAATGCTAATTGCCGGAACCAAACCTTCAATTGAGTCAACATTTGGTTTAGTAACATTTCCTAAAAATTGGCGAGCATAACTTGATAAAGATTCGATATACCTTCGTTGTCCTTCAGCATAAATCGTACTAAAAGCAAGGGAACTTTTTCCACTTCCTGAAACTCCAGTCATTACGACAAATTTATTTTTTGGAATGACTAAAGAAACGTTTTTTAAATTATTTTCTTTTGCACCATTAACATATATGTAATTTTTTAAATCAAGGGGGTGAGTTTTCATTTATGGTTATTATATTTTTTCATTTTTACAATCATTCCGATTAATTTATTTATTGTTTTATTTTTTTGAAGATTTTAGACATGTCGTGAAATAATAATTTATTGGTAAATTAGAATAAAAAATAGCTAATATTACGAATATTATCATTCGTGCGCGTGTGACTTTATTTATATAAGTCGCATTTACTCCACTTAGAAAAAATGGGGTTATTTATCGCTATTTTTGGGTGGTGGTTTTTGCGGTTGTAAGCAAAGATTAAAAAAACGCTTTTTTGCGGTTTTTTGTGGTTTTAGTAATTGTGTGTTGATATATTACCGCTAACATTTACTTTTTTTTCATTTAATTGAATGTTTGTTTTTATTAGTTTTTCTAAATAGTCTAATTTTATTTGTCATTCTTGTATTTCTTTTTTGTTTTTTGTTGCGGAAAAGTTTATTGTTATTTCATTATTTTTTATTAAATATTTTGCTTCTTTTTTAGTTTTTAAGTTGAATATTTCCATTATTATTTTTTTCATTGTCAACCTAATAGTCTAAAGTTTTTTTCGATATATTTTCATTGATAAAATAGTTTTGTTGTATTCATTTTTATTTAATTAAAATCTCTTTCGTTGTTTTAGTTTCATTAATGTGTAATTATTATCTCATGCATTGTTGTTAAAATCTCGTGTTTTCTTAAACATTCATTCTTGTTGTTTTTTTGCTTGGTGTTTTACTAAGTTTCTTGTGTATTGGTTTTTTTGTGTCTAATTCGTTATATTTATCATGTAATATAACATTTTCTCATGGTTGGGAACCGTACTTAATAGTTTTGATTATTTTCGCATTTTTTGCGATTGAATTAGTGTAGTTATGGTTGTGATTTTCTTTTTCTATAAACTCTAAAGTTCTTAGACATTTTCAATCGTTTTTGTATGCTTTTCGTTTTAATCGTAAAAATAAATCTATTGGTGTGCTTAGTGTTATGTCGCATGGTGCGGTTTTTTCAAGTGATAGAACATAATTTTAATCGTGTAAGAATGTTGCAATTGGATTATATTCGTCATTAACATGTAAACAACCAGCAAGATTTGTATAACCTAAATCATAAGCTGGTACCGTCGCCCCAGAATGATTTATACCAATAACATTAAAATTTGCATCAATAACCATCGAACCAGATGATCCATCACCAAAGTCAGAACGACTGGCATTTCGTATGCCGTAAATCCATTTATAATATGAACAACCACTGATGAAATCTTTTTTGTTGAAATAAATTTCACAATCTTGTAAGGTGCCTTTTGCTTCACTCTTGCCCCAATTTTTGGATGTAGGGTAACCAAAACTATAAGCTTTTGTCTTTTCTTTTGCAACATCTGTTGCATAAACAATAAAAGAATTATCAAGTAACAAGCAACGATTCAAAGCATCAAATTTATTTTTTAAAATTTTTTTGTATGGTTCTGGTGCTTGATCAATATTGAAATCTATTTCAATTATGCAAAAATCACTAGTGAAATTTTGGTTTGCTTTTTTCACTAAATCAATATTAATTTTTATTGGTCATATAATATCTAAGCAGTCTTTCATTTTTTTAGTTTTGCCCTCATCATTTTTTTGGTTAATAATATCTTCACTAATACAAAAAACAATACCTATGTTTTTATCACCACCATAATCACTTATACCACTACAAACATGCAAATTTGTTGCAATTAAATATTTGTAATCACTATCATTGTTTCGATTAACTTTATCAACAATCCAAGCAGTACCATTACCAATATACCCCGGAATGCCACAAGAACTTCCCATTTTTATTACACCAATGCAAAAAGTTCGTTTTGCCATAAAATTTTTGTAATCATTCAATGTATAAGATTTAAAAACGATATTTTTATCGTTATTCTTGCAGATTTTTTTTCAATTTGCATCGTTTTTATAGATTTCATTATGCACAAAAATTTTTTTAATTTCACAACCATCAAAAGCATTTTCGTTAATTGGTAAAAAATTAGTAGCATTTCTAATGCAAATATTTTTTATTGATGTATTGGCAAAAGCATATTCATTAATTGTCTTAACCGATGTTGGAATGGCAAGGACTTCGCCAATATTTTTATTATCTTTAAAAGCATTTTTTCCAATTGACTTTATTGTATAAAAATAATTTTTTTCACGGAATTGTCCGTTACCAAGATTGAATAGTTTTATTTGATATTGCTTTCCGCTTATTGTTAGAGGATTAATTTTAAAATCTTTTGTTGATACAAGTTCACAATCGCTTTTTTTGTCTCATGCTAATGTAAATTGTCCCGAATAATACTTATTTAAAACGGAAGCATCAAATGTTTTTGTACATTGCTGTTTTTTCACAAATGAAGATGTTTTGTTTACGGTAAATGTTACATTTGTATTACTAATATGTACAAAAAAAGAAAGAAACAAAAAAACAAAAACAACAAAAAAAGATATTGCCTTATATTTTATTCCTCGATAAAATTTTCACAATTTTGCTCGTCATTTAATTTAATTATAAGGTAAAATGTAATAGTTGTTTTCAATATTCGTTCAAGATATTTTGTTGTATATAAATTTATTGGTATTTTCCTTATATGTTAATTTTGTAATATTTTTTTAGTTTTACGACCTTCATTTAATTCAATAAATAAATACAACTAGTATGCTCGATGACATCTTGACTACATTTAATAATTACTATTGTATCATTTATCAGCAATTTCGTTTAAGATCTTATTAATTTATTGACTGCCTGATTTTACTGTAGTTATATCTTTCAATTATGTAATTTTTAGGCAAGATGATTAGATCTTATTTTATAATTATTGGATTTTTTCATTTTATTGGACTCAATTGCTTTATTCGTTAATTTCAATATTTTTTCGTATGATTTTAACATCCAATACACTTCAATAATATAAAAATATTAATTTTTAAAATAACCAACAATTTTAAAAAAAATAATTTGCGATATTGCACAAAAATTATGAAGAAAATTATTTTACTTTTAATTTTGTAAGAATGTAGCAATTGGATTATATTCGTCATTAACATGCAAGCAACTAGCAAGATTTATATAACCATGATCATAAGATGGTTTCGTCATTCCTGAATGATTGTATACCAATAACATTAAAATTTGCATTAATGATCATCGAACCAAATAATCCACCACCAAAGTCAGAACGACTGGCATTTCGTATGTCGTAACCCCATTTATAATATGAACAACCACCGATGAAATCTTTTTTGTTGAAATAAATTTCACAATCTTGTAAGGTACCTTTTGTTTCTTTCTCATTCAAATTTTTAGATATAAGCGAATCTTCAAAAGGAAAACCAAAACTATAAGATTTTGCTTTTTCTTTTGCAATATCTGTTGCATAAACAATAAAAGAATTATTAAGTAACAAACAACGATTCAAAGCATCTAATTTGTTTTTTACAATTTTACTATATAGTTTTGGTACTTGATCAATATTGAAATCTATTTCAATTATCCAAAATCATTAGTAAAATTTTGCTTTGCCTTTTTCATTAAATAAATATTAATTTTACTGGTCACATAATATCTAAGCAATCCGTTAATTTTTTAGTTTTTTCACCATTATTTTTTAAGTTAACAATATCTTCACTAATACAAAAAACATAATCTTTGTTTTCACCATTACCATAATCACTTATACAACTGCAAACATGCAAATTTGTTGCAATTAAATATTTGTAATCACCATCATCGTTTCGATTAACTTTATCAACAATCCAAGCAGTGCCAGTACTAATATACAATAGCAATACCACAAGAACTCCTAGTTTTTATTACACCAATGCAAAAAGTTCGTCTTGCCATAAAATTTTTGTAATCATTCAATATATAAAATTTAAAAACGATATCTCTATCGTTTTTTTGCAAATTTTTTCAATTTGCATCGTTTTGTATACTTCATTATGCACAAAAATTTTTTAATTTCACAACCATCAAAAGCATTTTCGTTAATTGGTATTGGTAAAAGATTAGTGATATTTTAATATATATATTATATATATATGTTTATTGTTGTGTTGGCAAAAATATATTCATTAATTGTTTTAATCGATGATGGAATGACAAGGACTTCACCAATATTTTTATCATCTTTAAAAGCGTTTTTCCCAATTGATTTTATCATAAAAATCATTTTTTTCACGGAATTGTCCGTTACCAAGATTGAATAGTTTTATTTGATATTGCTTTCCATTTATTGTTAGGGGATTAATTTTAAAATTCTTTGTTGATACTAATTCACAATTGCTTTTTTCATTCCATGCTAATGTAAATTGTCCCGAATAATATTTATTTAAAATAGAAGCATCAAATGTTTTTTTATTTGTATTTTGATGGTAATTTATCCAATGCTGGTGCGTTAATTTTATTACATGACATTAGACCAAAAGAAAAAAATAACCAACAATCGAAAAATAACTCACAATTTTCTAAAAAATTTATTTTTTACCACGATCTAAATAGATTAAATTGGACATATACGATTTGGTCGTTAATTGTTTGCCATTACGACAAACAATAATATGTGGGAATGTGATAGTAAAACGCATAAACAAAAAAATTATCTATTATTCCACAGTTAAGATTTTTCTATAATTTAACAAAGTGAAATTAAAAGTTATAAAAATTGTTGATCACGAACAAACTGTTGATTTTGAAGTTGAATTAGATTTGTCTGATTTTGTTTCTCAAGTGAAAAAGACAAAGGAAAAGATTTATAAATCTTATTCACTTACAGGTTTTCGCAAAGGACATGTTCCACATGAAATTGTTGATAAACATATTAATAATGAATCAATTTTATACCAATCACTTTACGATCTTAATGAAAAAATTGTTCGTGAAATAATCGATTTAGAGGTTTTTACCAATTCTAAGGCTTTGGATACAGCAATTGGCTATCAAATTGTTAATTTGGGTGATAATAAAGCGATCGCTCCAATTGTGAAAATAACTTTTGAAAAAGTTCCAACAATTTTAAACTTTACAAAAAACGATTTCGAACAATCAATAACTAAAACTGATTTGCAAAAAATCCTGCCAGAAAAAAACAAAATTCAAAGTCAAATAAAGCAAATGCTTAAGAAACATGTTGTAATTATGCCGAAAAATCAACAAGTTATTGCTAATGGTGATCTTGTTAATATTGATTTTATTGGTTATGTTGACGGTCAAGCTATTCCCAATGGAACAAGTAAAAATTATGAATTAGAAATTGGTAGTAAAACTTTTATTGATAATTTTGAACAACAATTAATTAGTCTTAAAAAAGGTGACAAAAAAGAAATTTATGTTCAATTTCCAGCGAATTATTCAAATAAAGATTATGCCGGAAAGAAGGCAAAATTTGATGTTGTAATCAATGCGATTAAAACAGTGAAATACCCAATACTAACAAAAGATTTAATTGAAAAAGAATTTAATCTTAGAAATATTGATAACGAAGCAGATTTAATTAATTTTTTGGAAAAAAAATATTTTGAAAACAATATGTTAAAAAAAGTTAATGATGTAATTATAAATAAAGCAAAAATTAATTATTATCCCCAATCACTCATTAAGATTTATATGCAAAAACTATTATCAGAAGAAGAAAGAAAAATAAAAAATTACGGATTCTCGACACTTGATGATTATTTTCAAAAAATTAGTGGTAATGCGAAAGGATTTGATAAAACAAAAAATGATTATTATCAACATTTGCTTGCCGAAACAAAAAAACACATTTTAATTGGAATAGTTTATGAGGATTTAATTAATCAATACAACTTAGATGTCAATGAACAAGACAAAAACCAATTTGTTAAAGATAAATTACTCTACTATTATGAAAATGAGACGAAAGCTAATGAAGAATTGAGTAAAAATGAAATTTATTACCGAACAATTATTTTAAAAAACAAGTTGCTCGATAAAATTTTGAAAAAATAAATTAGCACTCGAATGAATAATGTGCTAAAATTATTAAGAGGTCTTTTCTAAATATATGAAAAATTATCTTTTGATTACAAGGGGGATTGTTGCTTTTCCTAATGTTAGCAAAAAAATTATTGTTGGTCGCGAATATAGCATTAAAACTGTTAATGCGGCAATGGTTGATTTTAATAAGACAATTTTGCTTGTTCCACAAATTGATCCAAAATTAGATCATGTTAAATCAATTAATGAAATTTATACAATTGGTGTTTTAGCAAAAATTATTAGTGTTGTTAAAGGAAATGATGAATTAACTCTTAATGTGTTACCCCAATCCCGTATTTTAATTAATGCACTTAAAATTGACGATGAAAAAAAATTAATTTTTGCTGATTATATTGTTCTTAATGATCAAAAAATAATGGAGGAAAAAGCCCCCGAAAGCCTATCAACATTATTTCAATTATTACAACGATATGATACGAAACTAAGTGAAAAAATTAAGATCTTTCAAGCTAGTAAAACAAAAAAAAATCAAGCGATTACAAACGTCTTGAATTTAATTTACGAAATTGCTAATGAATTACCAATTCACTTCGACCAAAAACAGGAAATTTTATCATTAAATACATTGAAATTAAAAATTGATGCTTTGTGTAAAATGGTCACTAAACCAACTGATGCCAATATGGTTGACCATGAAATAAGTCGAAAAGTAAATGAATCATTAAATAAACAACAAAAAGAATTTTATTTACGTGAAAAAATGCGTGTAATTAAAGAGGAATTAGGTGAAATATCGTCACGAGAAAATGATGTAAATAATTTTAAAAAAAGATTATTAGATAATCCCTATCCCAAAGATTTAAAAATAAGATTGTTGCAAGAGATTAATCGCTTAGAAGCCTCTAACCCACAAGAATCATCAATGATTCGCTCTTATATCGAATGAATTTTGGATTTACCATGATGGCAAACAACAAAAGATAATGACGATATAAAAAAAGTTAAGGATGTTCTTGATAAAAGTCATTATGGTTTAGAAAAAGTAAAAGAAAGAATTATTGAATATTTAGCTTTGCGAATCAAAAGTAAGAATTCAAACGCACCAATTATTTGTTTGGTTGGACCACCTGGTGTAGGAAAAACTTCATTAGTAAAATCAATTGCTCAAGCATTAAATAAAAAATTTGTAAAAATGGCTTTAGGTGGTGTCTATGATGAATCTGAAATTCGAGGACACCGTAGAACATATTTGGGTTCGATGCCGGGAAGAATTATTAAAGCAATGAAAAAAGCTGGTGTTTTAAATCCTGTTTTTCTACTTGATGAAATTGATAAAATGGCTTCTAATCAAGGTAGAGGTGATCCAGCCTGCGCAATGTTGGAAGTTTTAGATCCTGAACAAAATAATAAATTTAATGACAATTACATTGAAGAAGATTACGATCTATCCAAAGTTATGTTTGTTGCCACAGCAAATTATATCGATCAAATTCCCGAACCATTATATGATCGTTTAGAAATCATTGAATTAACTTCATATTGTGAATTGGAAAAAATGGCAATCGCAAAAAAATACTTAATTCCTAAAGTTCTTAGTGATAGTGGATTATTACCAAAAAATGTTTGTTTTGAAGATGAAGCAATAAAATACATTATTCGTAACTATACAAAAGAGGCAGGTGTTCGAGAATTGGAACGTTTAATTCGCAAAATTTGTCGTAAAATTGTTGTTGAATTATTGTTAAAGAAAATAAACAAAATCACAAAAAAAACAATTGATGTAAAACAAGTTAAATTTTATTTAGGAAAAGAAATTTTTGAATACACTTGTAACGAAAAAAAAATGATGCCAGGAATTGTTAATGGAATGGCATATACGCAAGCGGGAGGGGATTTGTTACAAATTGAAGTTACACACTTTCCTGGTAAGGGCGAAATAAAAATTACTGGTAATTTAAAAGAAACGATGCATGAATCGGCAGAAGTAGCAATTGGTTTTGTTAAAGCTAATGCAAAAAAATTTGGTATTAGTCACATTGATTTTAGAAAAATTGATCTCCATATTCATGTTCCTTCTGGTGGAATACCAAAAGATGGACCTAGTGCAGGGGTAACATTAACAACAGCGATTCTATCCGTATTAAAAAATGTTCCGATTTCTAATTTATTATCAATGACTGGTGAAATCACTTTACGCGGTAAAGTTTTAATTATTGGTGGGATAAAAGAAAAAGTTATTTCTGCATTCCGTGGGGGGGTAAGAAACATTATTATTCCTTTACCTGACGAACGATTTTTAAAAGATATTCCAACGGAAGTACTTGATGAAATAACAATTTATTTAGTTGAAGATTATAATGAAATTTATTCAATATTATTTAATAAAAAAATCTTAAAACAAACAAAGGTTATTGAAGGGAAGAAAGTATCAAAAAATCATAATTAAACTTTTATGTGTCAACAATAAAATTTATTAATAAAAATTAATTATCACCATTTCTTTCAAGTTTTAAACGTAAAAAAATATTACCATTCTTCGATTTTAACTAATGTATACCAAGAATTCACCAAGTTTTAAACGTAAAAAAATATTACCATTCTTCGATTTGTAACTCTGCTTTTCCCCCTTTACTTAAGTTTTAAACGTAAAAAAATATTACCATTCTTCGATCCCAATATTATTCTTTGTTCTTTCAATTCTTCAATATTTTTTAAAGACAAAAATTATTGCACGCGAAAACAAGACAATTGCTACAACCAAAAAGTAAAAAATGTTTTTTGCGCTAATATCTCAATTGTATCAATATCACCACTAGGTGAATTATTTTTTAATTTAATATAATCATTTTTTCTGTTTTTAACCATATAAAAATTATATATTTACAGAGATATTAATTATTCGGTAAGGAATTTAATTAAAAAATTTGTTATTTTTTTTGGTAATTTTTTTAAAGATTTTTGATAAACTTGATATGTTTTATTCTCCAAAACAAAATCTGAAACAAATTTAAGACTAAAAAAATCAATTTTATTTTTTTGACATATTTGGGCGATCGCCATTAATTCCATATCGGTTCCTATGATTTTATTCTTTATTTTAGAAAAAAAATCAATATTTTTTTTTGTGATAATTGTATCGCCGGAAGCAACAGGTCCAATAATTGGTTTTTCGCCATTTTCAACCAATAGATTAAATATTTTTCTTATATATTTCTTTTTAATACATATTTTCATTTTTTCATTAGGTATTTGGTTTTTTTTATATTCGAATCCTGTTAGATCAACATCAAAATATTCGATTGACTTAACAACAATTGGTGTGGCAATTCTTATTGATATTTTACTTGTTCCACATAGACCAAGATTAAAAATTACATCAATTTTAAAATGATTGATCATTGTCGTTGTTGCCGAAGCGGCATTAACTTTACCAATTCCCGATATACACAACGGAATTTTTTTTTGACCAATATCTAGTAAAAAGAAAGAAAAACCATTGATTTTAATTTTTTTAAATTTAATATTTTTTTTTAAATCGGATAATAATATTTCATCGTAATCAGCAATAATAATTCCAACCATTTAATATTTTTCCTTGTTCAATTTAAGCACTTTTTTAAAAACTCCATTTAAGTTATTGTTAATACATTCGTTATAAAGTTGTCGACGGTTTAAAATATCTTTTTTTGTACGAGCAGGTTCTAATTTATCAGCACAAAAAAGTGCCTTGGTTATTTTATTGTTATCTTTACAAATAACATGATTAGCAATTGCTTTTAGAATAATTTGATCGGTAATTAGATATTGATTTTTAGCTATTTTCATTCCGATTAAACCATGGGCACAATGAATTGTTGGAAATTGTTTCAATTGCTTTTTTGGTAAAATTTTTTTAATTTGCTTGTCATGGTACATTTTACCAATATCATGGAGAACAGCAGCAATTTGTAATTGAAGAATTTGTTTATCATTAAAATTATTTCCATAACCAATTTTTGTTGCTGTATTTAAAACACGTAATGTGTGCAAATATCGCGATTTTGGTAATTTGTCTTTAATCATATATTCTAAATATAAATGATTCTTTTTTATGTAATTAATGTTTATTTTACCAAACATTTTTTCATCAAAATTAGAAAAAATTTTTATATTATTTAGGATACAATTATTTTTAATATTGCAATTTTTTTTGCGATCGTAACAAATAAAATTTATAAACTGTTCAATTTTTGCGTTTTTTTTATTTTTTTGGAATTGTCTATATTTTTTTGTGTCAATCAAAAAATAAATTTCATTATTTTTGTATTTCGTAATATTTTTTTTAAAATTTTCGAGAAAATCGAATAAATCGATTTTAATTTCGTTTTCAACAAACAAATTTTTTATCATTTGCTTGTGATAAAAAAATGGGGGAAAAACCTCATGATTAATATTTATTTTATCGCGGTCAATCACAATAAAAATTTTATTTGGTTTAATCTTTTTAATCGCTTTTTTTATGATTAAAATATGAAAATTAATTGGTGGATTAAATTCTGCACAAAAAATCAAAATTATCTTTTTCTTTTTCATTCCCTATTAACCATTATCAAAATAAACATTTGATATAAAATTTTTTTACTTTGCTTAATTAGATAATATCACATTAAGCAAGTTAAGCTAAAAATCATGTTTATAAAATATAATTCTATGCGTCTAAAAGATAAATGAAGATAGGAAAAATTCCATATTTAAATGGTGACATTGAAATTGTTGATCAAAAATTTACGAATAACATTTTACTAATACAAAAAGGAAATGATTTCATGAACTGTTAATGGAATGGCACGCACACAAGAGGGGGGATTTATTGTAGATTGAAGTCACGCACGCTCTTGGCAAGGGCGAAATAAAAATTACTGGTAATTTAAAAGAAACGATGCATGAATTGGCAAAAGTAGGAATTTTTTGTTAAAACTAAATGCAAAAAAATTTGGTATTAGTCACATTGATTTTAGAAAAATTGATCTCCATATTCATGTTCCTTCTAGCGGAATACCAAAAGATGGACCTAGTGTAGGGGTAACATTAACAACAGCGATTCTATCCATATTAAAAAATGTTCCGATTTCTAATTTATTATCAATGATTGGTGAAATCACTTTACGCGGCAAAGTTTTAATTATTGGTGAAATTAAAGAAAAATTATTTCCGCATTTCGTGGTGGCGTAAGAAACATTATTATTCCTTTATCTGATGAGCGATTTCTAAAAGATATTCCAGATGAAACACTTGAGAAATAACAATTTATTTAGTCGAAAATTATAATGAGATTCTTTTATTATTATTCAATAAAAAAATTAAAACAAACTAAAATCATCAAAAGAAAAAAGTATTGTCTAAAAATGATTGGTGACGAGCAATATTTATTTTGCTATTATTGTATAAAATCTAAAACAATGATCAATAAACAATTTCTTATAAATTATTCATTATCATCTTTTCAAGATTTAAACGAAGAAAAATATTGACATTTTTTGCCCCAATATTATTTTTTTGCTCTTCCAATTCCTCAATATTTTTAAAAGATAAAGATTTGCTAAAAATTGAAACAATAAAAATTATTTCATACTTTTTTTGTCCAACATTAAAATTTTTACCATTGATTTCTTCAAGTTTCTTTTTTGGAAATTCAATAATAATTTCTTTTATTTCATCATCATTATTTTTGCTATTTGTATCGTCAATCAAGCAATATTTAAAAAGATCCTTTTGGAAATTTTTTGTTTTATCATCAATTAATTTGTTATCATCTATTTTAGTAATTAACGGCATACAAAAAATTAGTCCAACTTTTTCTAAATAAAATTTCGCTAAAAATTCTAATTTCAAGAAAATTTTTTGCTGTTTTTGAAATTCTTCAATTTCGTTTTTTTGACATTTTAATTCGATTGAATAATTGTTTTTTAAATTAAATGATCGTTGTGTAGAAAAATCTTTATTAAACGAAAAATGGCATGAAGTATTATGAATAACATCGTCGAAAAAACTTTTTCCGCTTCATTGTTCATCACGAAGCGGAACATTAGATTTTTTATAACAAGACGATAAAAACATTGGAGTAAAAGTATTAAAAAGTGACAAACATGACAAAAAAAGAAGTTTTATTAATAATTTCTTTTTTTTTATCAACATACCAATCTTAGATTATTGTGAAAAGAGTAAAAATAGACCTAAATCTTACTTTTTACTGATGTTTGAACACTGAAGGCCCAAACGATTAAGATTTAAATTCTATTTCAATATCTTTGCTTATGAAATCTATATCTAATTTCTTAATTGTAATTTTCCCCACAGCATTTTTTTCTTCATTAGAATTACTAAATTCAATATCATACGTACCAGTGGTAGATTTTTTAGTTACTTCTTTATTATTATTCTCTACGACTATGTCGTTATACTTATTAGCATCAATATTCTTACCGATACATACTAAACACTTGTAATCTTTATCATCAATTTTTTGAGGTAAAGAGTTAACAAAAGATAAAGTTTTATATTTTTTGGTTTTGTCTATATCGAGAGTGAGAGAGAATTCATTCGCTAAATATTTTTCAAGAGTTGATAACTTCAAATTACCGTTTTCTTCAAAAAAAGAATTAACATTAAAAACTCATTTATCAACATCTTTTTCATTTTTTATTGCAATCTCTCCTTTTTTAATTTCAATTGGTTTTTTGTCATTATTCAATTTTTCACTAATAAAATCATTAAAATTCTTATTATCAATCGTTGTAATATTGATAAAATAATCATTTGCTATTTCTTTTATTTCTTTATCAAAATTTTCATAAGATTTTAAATCAAAATACTGAAATTCTTCGTTGTTTTTAACAAATTTAATAACAATTGTTTTTGAATTACTATTCTCGTCAAAAGATTTTAATGTTACCAACAAACCGCATAAACCGTCATCTTTTAAAGATGTGAACTCACTACTTGAAAAGTCAATTGTTGCTTTTTTAATTTTAGCTACATCCTTGTCCACTATAATTTTTTCATCTTTCTTATCATTGCTTCCTTTTCCATAAAAAGCAAGAAGTTTCTCATCAGGTTCAGGTTTTTGAAGAAGTAATTTTGTTACTTGTGTATTATTACCAGACGTGTCACTCACTTTTTTTTTATTAAAGAAACTAAAACTAATATATTTTTTAACATCGTCAATTGAATCACACTTATCTAGCATTTGATCATTAATATCAAAATTAATTTTCTTTTCCACATCATCAACATTTAAATAATAAACATCAACATCACCAAGTGATGGTGTAATATCTTTGTAATCAGTCTTTTCGTTAACAACACTTTCTTCTTCAAATGTGTGATTTCCAAAAGATGAATCTAGTTGCTCAAAGAATTTTTCGTTATATCCTTTTTTTATATCCAATAACTTTTTTACATCAGCTTCAAGAATAAGATTAGCACTAACATCTTCTCCTTTATCATTAAAAAATTTTGGTTGTGACTTAAACAAATAACCAGTATGATGAGGTTGGTCTAGAGGTCTAACTAAGTCATTTTTTTTACTACAACATGTTAAAGCTAGTGGTAAACCAATTGTTGATAATAGCAAACTACTACTAATTAATATTTTTGATAATGTGATTTTTTTAGTTTTTACGAACATTTGTTAATTCCTTTTATGTTGAAATATTATTTTTTTAATTATACAATAAATGTTGCAAAATTTATATATAAGAATTATTAAGTTATTGATAAAAAATGAGATTTACGATTACAAAGACGGTAAAAATCATTGGAAGATTAAAAAACGTTTTCCCAATTTTAGCGATTAAAATTCCAAATCAAAATCGATAAATTTTATTTTAATTTTTTGTAATAAAAGTCACAACCTAAAATTTTAAACCAAATTTAATGTAATAAAAACTATCGTGTTTTTTGTACAACAACCGCAATTAATCGATTTTGCTCATTGGATTGATTTTACTTTATATTAAAATAGTCTAATTCTTTTTCATTTAAATATTTTCGCAAGTGGGTATTTCAAGATTTCAGGCATTGAAATATGTTTATATGCACATTTTTTTGAGAATAATTAGTATTTCATCATCAATTATTTTTATGTTATTACTTAAAATTGGCACATCTTCACAAATGTAATCTCAATATATACTAGCAATATTTGCATAACGTTTTTCGTTTTTTAAATGCGATAAGTAGATCGATTTTTGTCCATTTATTTTAATAAATTCTCGATGTCACCTAATCAGTGCTATGTATACAAGAAAAATTTATGATTTTGGGGTAATTATTTTATTATTCAAATAGCTTGTTAGTTGTTTTACATAATTAAATCTTCATCATTATATTTGTCATTATTTACAACATTATCAAATTTATTGTTGCCAACTTCCACAATGCCAAAATAATAATTTAATTCCGTTACACCTTTAAATGCATTGTGAGATTGATAAATGTTTCGATAAGTGAGAACATTTTTGCATCAAGAATTTAAAAAAGACACCATGACTTTTGTTCTACGTTAAATTTAAGAATTACACGCAAAAACATTTGGTTGAGCAATTATCCATTCGATACGTAACTACTCAGCGGTGCCATGATGGACAATATTAGATTCGTACAAAATAAATTCGATTAAATTTTGTCCAAAAGATAAATTAATTTATCAACTTTCTTTTTTTAATGCTAATTAATTTTATAGATATCGGTAATTAAGACGGGATTAATTTGATATCCTCGATCCCGAAATAATTTATTAAAAAATCAAACATTATTTTTGACATCGAGTAGTGATTTTTCATTGACCAAATAAGAAATTTCTGGTTCTTTATCATCAGTAAGATAAAAATTTTTATTCTTAATTTTGATTGTCAAATATATTTTTTTATTACTTTTTAATAAATATTGTTGAAAATTTTTATCATCATTTAATATTTTTTGTTTTGAATCTAAACTATTATTTTGGCTAAGAGTGAGTTTTTCACAATATTCAATGTATTTAATCAATAATTCCGAACCTTTTTGTCCAAAAATTTTTCGATATTCATTGCTTTTGTGCGATTTTATAAGATAAATCTTCTTTTTTGCTCGGGTTATTGCAACATTTATTTTATTTTGTGCAAAATCACCGGATAAAAGGTGGTAATTGTGAACATTATTTCCATAGGTTATACCAAAAATAATTATGTCACGTTCTTCTCCTTGAACTTCACTAATTGGTTTAATAAATAAACGGTTAGGTTCATTAGAGAAAAACGAATTTATAAGATTTTTGCATTTTGAATTGTAAATTTTTTTGATAATTTTTCGTGCTTGTTTTTTTGAAAAAACAATAACTCCAACAGATGGATTTATATTTTTGTCGTAAATATTTTCAAGAATTTTGACTATTTCCAAAGCTTCTTCTTCGTTTGTTTGATCAATTCACTTTCCATTAACATCAATAATTTCAATGGGAGTAGAGGACATTTTGATAAATTGTGGGTTTTCGACAAAAACCAATTTATTGTTATAAAAATTTTTATTTGAAAAATCAATTAATTCTTTTTTTTCTGAACGATAATGGATGGTTAACATTGTTTGGTTTTTTGGAAAAATTTGCGAAAATAAATCTAAAATTGAATCATTTTCGATTAATTCGGGGTATAGACATTTCTTCTCTTTGTATTGGTTGGAACTAAATCGTGAACCGTGAATTTCGGGACGTAATTGTTCAAAATCTCCACTAATAATTCGCTTTTTTGCTCGATATATCGCGGAAATTGCTCGTTCCACTAAAACTTGTGATGCTTCATCAATTATGACAATATCATATAAATTTCTTTTTCTAGGAATATAGCAACATAACGTTTCTGGTGTACATAGGACGATTGGAAAAATTTCATAAAAAAAATTAAAATTTGTTTTAATTAATTCGTGTGTGCGTGCTGATGTTTTTTTTCGGTTTACATAAGAGATTAATTCCTCATATATTTTTTTATTTTTTTCTGACGATTTTATCAAATTATCAATTCTTTTATGTCATTTTGTAAAAATGTAATTATGACATTTTGTAAAGGCATTATCTTCATCAATATCATGATAATTACAAATTTCATCGATATTAATCGTTTTAACAATTTTATCATAATTATCTTTACAGGAAAGTAGATTTTTAATTTCAATTAAATTTTCAACGGTTAAATTTTGTTCATGAATTTTTTTTATGTCTTGACAAATAATTAAATCTCTATTTGTATATTTTTTATCATCAAATTCATAATAATTGGTGAATTCTTGGTATACATTAGTTAAAAAAAGTTTATCAAAATTTAATTTTTTTGCTTTTTCATCATATCTTTTTTTGATAAAAAAACGCAAAAGAAAATTAACATTACTTTTTCTTGTATAGTAGTAAAGACCGTATTGTCACCTATTTTCTTCATTGTATGTCAACGATCTGTTTAATTCATATATTTTTTTTATTTCATCTTTTGGAAAGTTGGAAGCAAAATATTCATGATGGAATTTCTCGCATAAATCTAGTTGTTTTTTCCAATTTTCAATTGCTTCTATTTCCCCTTCTTTTTTTAATAATTCATTTAAATCTTTTGTTACTATTGAATTTAATAATTCATCGATCTTTTGTTTACTAATTCCCATTTTTATAAATTCATCTTTTCACTTTTTATAATCACAATAGAGTTTAGGTAGGTCCAAGTCAATTAATTTAGTTGCCAAATCTTTGATGTGTTGTATTTTCTTTGTCTCATTTTCGTAGTCAAAGAGAAAAGACATCGTATTATGAGTTATTCATTCTTTTGTGATATTGATCATTTTTTTCGCTAATTCCTGGAAAAAACTGATGTTTCTAGTATCGTTGTAAATATTAAAAATAAAATTATTTAAAATTGGTGCTTTTATCTTGATTCGATCTTCAATAACTTTTAAAGCCGTTACTTTTTCCGCACAAATCAATATTTTTTTGTTATTAAAAAGGGCATCAATAATTATGTTTAAAATTGTTTGTGTTTTGCCCGTTCCTGGAGGTCCTTGAATAATGATATTATCGCTACTTTTTGCCTTAATAACAGCTTCTTGCTGTGTAAAATCAGCGGCAAATCCTCAAGCAATCCTCTTATTGATTGATTGATTGATTGATTGATTGATTGATTGATTGATTGATTGATTGATTGATTGATTGATTGATTGATTGATTGATTGATTGATTGATTGATTTGATTGCGACAAAAAATTTTCAATAAAATCCGTTTTAAATATATGTTTAACATCTTTGTATATTCCTTGTTCAATTAATTCAGGACAGTATGTAATTAATTTAACACGTTTGACAAAAAAATTATTTTTGGCAAATTTAACTTCATTTTGTTCACGATTTATTTCAATCAATTCATCATTTTCTCATTGTTGCATAATTTCTTCGTGATCAAGAATTTTATATTTAATGAGCAAAGATTTAAATTGTTCGATTTTTTTTTGATATTTTTTTAATAAACATTGAGCCTCATAATATTGGCTTCGGAATATATCATCTTTTTTGGTATCATCACCATTCGCTAAGTTTTCAACACATTCAATGATTGTTTCAAAGTCTTTATTTGATTGCAAATTTTGTTTTACAATGATATCGTGCAAAGATTTAATCTCGTGAAGATATGGTGCAATTGCTATAAGCAATTTTTTTTCATAATTAGTGTCTGCATCATCAAAAAAGCTCATTATTCCTAGTTTGTTATTATCATTGTTAATGTCAACATTATCAACGAAATACCCATAATGTAAAGCACAAACAAGATGTTTAGCTTCATGTGTGGCAACATTTTCATCAATTTTTGATCATTTATTTTCATAGGCTAATTTTAATTCTTCATATTTTTTATTAGGAGAAAAATCATTTGAATCGAGTTCAATTTTCAATTTTTTATAGATTGCAATAATTTTCATAATAACATCTTTTTTATTACCATCATCATTATCAAAGCTTTCTAATTCGTTTTCAATTGGGATGTTTAACTCATTTCCTAAATATGCAATAAAAGGAGTATTAAGCAGAATTCGACCATTTTGTTGGTCAAATTCTACTTCACGATTACGATAATTAATATTAATTTTTACCTCTTGAAAAGCAAAAGGAGCATAAAAAATCTCACCATTATTTAATTTTCCTCCAATCATATGACTCACCATAAAAATTGGATTAAAGTTTTTCTCGTTCATAAAATTATTTTGTTTTTCTTTAAAGGAGCACAATTTATCATAAAAACGATTAGTTTTTTCGTCGTATCGATTAACATATTTATCAATTACTTCTTTAGATAATTTACCTTTAGATTTTAATTTTTTTGGTATTTTTAATAAATTTTCGTATTGTTCATTATTTAAGTCTCATGTATTTTTATTAACATCACTCTTTTTTATAATGTGAAATGTCAGTTTGTTATCATCAAAATTTTTCCGGTAAACATCATATTTTTTTGCACAAAAATCAAAGATATCGACTGTTTCATGATCTAATTTTCGATACTTGGAAAGTTTTGCCATTTTCCTTAATCGTTGTAAAATTATTTCCTTACCATCTGTCATAAAACTAAGAACATTATATCATTTGCATATTGCATTGGTTTTGATAAAAAAGAAAAATTCCAAGAAAAAGGTTCGCTTTTCCTTGGAATTAATCATTAATTAAGGCAACATTTTCCTAATCTCAGTTTTTCACCTACTTTTGGCTTCATAATGCTTGACTTCTGTGTTCGGGATGGGAACAGGTATTTCCATTACAATATCAACGCTGCCAGTTCTTTGCTTAATTTTATAAAATCAACAATCGTTTTCTATTAATATTTTTGTGCTTAAAAGAATTAATCAATTGTTTTAAGTCTTTCGAATGATTAGTATCAATTAGCTTAATGGATTACTCCACTTCCACTTTTGACCTATCAACGTCATCGTCTATAACGATTCTTATTACCCTTGCGGGTAGGGAAGATTAATCTAGAAGCTGGTTTCATGCTTATATGCTTTCAGCATTTATCCATTCGATACGTGACTACCCAGCGGTGCCATGGGCATGACAACTGGAACATCAGAGGTATCTCCACTCCGATCCTCTCGTACTAGGAGCAGTTCTTCGCAATCTTCCTACGGGCATGACAGATAGGGACCAACCTGTCTCACGACGGTTTGAACCCAACTCACGTATCTTTTTAATCGGCGAACAGCCGAACCCTTGGAACCTGCTACAGCTCCAGGATAAGATGAGTCGACATCGAGGTGCCAAACACTGCCGTCGATATGAACTCTTGGGCAGTATCAGCCTGTTATCCCCAGAGTAGCTTTTATCCGTTTAGCGATGGCCTTTCCATGCAGAACCACCGGGTCACTATGACCTAATTTCTTACCTGTTCGACTTGTAGGTCTCACAGTCAAGCACCCTTATACCATTACGCTCGAAACACGATTTCCAACCGTGTTGAGGGTACCGTTGCGCGCCTCCGTTACTTTTTGGGAGGCGACCGCCCCAGTCAAACTGCCCGCCTAGCACTGTCCCCTAACGCGATAAGCGTCATGGGTTAGAAAAATTAAATCATAATGGTGGTATTACACTGGTTGACTCCCCATCACCTAGCGGCAATGGTTCAACGTCTCCCACCTATGCTCTAAAAATAAATTAATTTTTCAATACCAAGTTACAGTAAAGCTTCATGGGGTCTTTCCGTCCAATCACGCCTAATGAGTGTCTGCACTCATATCAGGATTTCACCGAGTCTATTGTCGAGACAGTCAAGAAGTGGTTACACCATTCAAGCGGGACGGAATTTACCCGACAAGGAATTTTGCTACCTTAGGACCGTTATAGTTACGGCCGCCGTTCACTAGGGCTTCGGTTTCAAGCTTTGATTTGACTCTAACTCAATTCCTTAACCTTCCAGCACTGGGCAGGTGTCACCTCATATACATCGTCTTACGACTTAGCATAAAGCTGTGTTTTTGTTAAACAGTCCCTCCTCGCTCTTTACTGTGGCCTATCGGTTAAAATAGGCACCCTTTATCGCTAACTTACAGGGTTATTTTGCAGAGTTCCTTAACAATAGTTTTCTCGCTAGCCTTAGGATATTCTCCTTGACCACGTGTGTTCGTTCTCAATACGGGTAATGAAAAAATTAGCACTAGAAACTTTTCTTGCAAGTATGATTGCATGTGACTTCGCTACTTGTCGTAACGTTCGCTTGTCATCATATCTCATTGTTAATGATAACTAGATTTGCTTGGTTATCCAACTTGATATTTTCCCAAAAATCCAATAATTTGGTCACACTAACCTCCTTGGTCATTCCTTCATATTTTTCATTAGTAAATGAATATTAACATTTTCTCCATCGGCTACACTTTTCAGTCTCACCTTAGGGTCCGACTAACCCAGGATGGACGAACCTTGTCCTGGAAATCTTAGTCAATTCGGCTTGAAAGATTCTCACTTTCATTCGTTACTCACGCCGGCATTCTTACTTGTATTCGGTCCAGTAGTGCTTCCACTCTACCTTCAAACTAAATACAACACTCGTCTACCAACTTATGAACAAAATTCATAATTCCATAGCTTCGGTTACATGTTTAGCCCCGTTGAATCTTCCGCGCAAGATATCTCGGCAAGTGAGCTGTTACGCACTCTTTAAATGATGGCTGCTTCTAAGCCAACATCCTTGATGTTTAAGATATCTAACTTCGTTTTCCACTTAACATATATTTGGGACCTTAGCTGATGATCTGGGCTCTTTCCCTCACGACGATGAAGCTTATCCCCCACCGTCTAACTGCTAAAGTAATTTAAATGGCATTTGCAGTTTAATTACATTCAGTACACCAGGCTGGTGCCATCATGTATTCAGAGCTTTACCTCCATTTAAACATAATTTAACGCTAATCCTACAATTATATCGACGAGAACCAGCTATCACGGATTTCGATTGGAATTTCTCCGCTATTCACAAGTCATCCCCTGTCGTTTCAACGAAAGTGGGTGCAGTCCTCCATATGATGTTACTCATACTTCAACTTGCTCATGAATAGATCAACCCGTTTCGGGTCTATTACTACAGACTAAACGCCCTTTTCAGACTCGGTTTCCCTACGGCTCCATTTCGACAATTTAACCTTGCCTGCAATAATAACTCGCCGGCTCATACTTCAAAACGCACGCCATCACACATTAATGTGCTCTGACTCTTTGTAAGTTTATGGTTTCATGATCTATTTCACTCCCATCACTGGGTTCTTTTCACCTTTCCCTCACGGTACTTGTTCGCTATCGGTGACTAACTTGTATTTAGGCTTACCCAATGGTTTGGGCAAATTCAAGCAGAATTTCACGTGCTCCACTTTACTCAGGATACTTCTAGGTATAAGCAAAATTTCGTATACAGGATTTTCACCTTCTATGATATTGCTTTCCAACAATTTCTACTATTTTACTTACTTCCACATTGAAGTCCTATAACCCCATGTCAAACATGGTTTGGCCTATTCCCGGTTCGCTCGCCACTACTAAGGGAATCATTTTGTTTTCTTTTCCTATCGTTACTGAGATGATTCACTTCACGACGTTTCGCTTTTTGATAACTATTTTTTCATCATCAAAATAATTAATATTACTATTAATTGAGTTGCCTCATTCGGTGATCTACGGATTAATGCTTCTTATCAGCTCCCCGTAGCTTTTCGCAGATTCGTACGACCTTCTTCGCCATTTAGTCCCAAGGTATCCTCCATAAACTCTTAATAACTTAATTTTATGAACTGACTAATCCTTTTTCTTGCACATAATCAAAAAATACGGACTAGAAAGATTGTTGATTTTATAAAATTTTCAAAGAACTTTCTCATTGACACATGGCCAATGAAAACTAAATAGAATCCGACCATAAAACCAAAACAATAAAAATTTATTCTTTTAGTTTTTGGGTTTAAGTACACTTGTAAAAACAAGAAAATTATTTTTACTCCATAGAAAGGAGGTGATCCACCCCCACGTTCTCGTAGGGGTACCTTGTTACGACTTAACTCCAGTCACCGCTCCTACTCTAGACATTATTGCTAATGGTTTTAAGTATTAGTGGCTCCCATAGTTTGACGGGCGGTGTGTACAAGACCCGGGAACGTATTCACCACAACATGGCTGATTTGTGATTACTAGTGATTCCAACTTCACGAAGACGAATTGCAGCCTTCGATCCGAACTGAGATTATCTTTTTGTGATTGACTTGATCTTACGATTTCGTAACACTTTGTAATAACCATTGTAGCACGTTTGCAGCCCTAGGCATAAGGGGCATGATGATTTGACGTCGTCCCTACCTTCCTCTAGTTTGCACTAGCAGTCTCATTAGATAAACTAACTAATAATAAGGGTTGCGCTCGTTGCGGGACTTAACCCAACATCTCACGACACGAGCTGACGACAACCATGCACCACCTGTCACTCCGTTAACCTCCATCATATCTCTATGACTTTGCGAAGGATGTCAAACCTAGGTAAGGTTTAACGTGTATTGTCGAATTAAGCAACATGCTCCACCACTTGTACGGGTCCCCGTCAATTCCGTTTGAGTTTCATTCTTGCGAATGTACTACCCAGGCGGGTTGTTTATCGTGTTAACTACGACACCTATGTAAAAAAACATAAACATCTAACAACCAACGTTTACAGCATGGACTACTAGGGTATCTAATCCTATTTGCTCCCCACGCTTTCGAGCCTAAATGTCAGTCATGACCTAAGTTTTCGTTTTCACCACTGGTATTCTTCCATATCTCTACGCATTCCACCGCTCCACATGGAGTTCTAAAACTTCCTATCACACTCTAGAATTGCAGTTTCCAATGCAAATTATTGTTAAGCAATAACCTTTAACATCAGACTTGCAAATCCATCTGCGCTCGCTTTACGCCCAGTAAATCCGGATAACGCTTGTAACCTATGTATTACCGCGACTGCTGGCACATAGTTAGCCGTTACTTATTCAAAAGGTTGGGTCAAACATGAGACATTTCCTTCTTATGTCATTCATCCCTAATAAAAGAATTTTACAATCAAAAGACCTTCATCATTCACGCAGGATTGCTCCATCAGGCTTTCGCCCATTGTGAAAAATTCCCTACTGCTGCCTCCCGTAGGAGTATGGACCGTGTCTCAGTTCCATTGTGGCTGTTTTGCCTCTCAGCACAGCTATTCGTCATCGACTTGGTGGGCTTTTATCTCACCAACTATCTGATAAAACATACTCTCATCGTTGGGCGTTCCAAACGGAACTTTAAAAACCTATTCATGAAACAAATTTCCTATGAAGTATTAGCAATTTTTTCAAATTGTTATTCTTCACTCAACGGTAGATTAAATATGTATTACTCACCCGTTCGCCACTAGGTATTGCTACCCCGTTCGACTTGCATGTATTATGCATCCTGCTAGCGTTAATCCTGAGTCAGGATCAAGCTCTCAAAATTGACGGATTCTATTTAGTTTTCAAAGACCTTGCTGCTTTTCCAAGCAAAAACAATTATAAATAAAAAAATATTAAATTATAAAAAAATCAATATTTTTTCTTTAATTAGATTTGTTCAGTTAAATTATGCTTTTTATAGATAATATTAACTAGTTTATTTCTTCGGCAATTTTCTTTTTCTTTTATTAATACTTTAACATATTCACTCGAGTAGCCATAATAGATATTATTTTTATTTTTTTGGACGATAACTTCTATTTTTTGTCCAATCAATTTCTTTTTATATGCAAGGGCACATTTTAATTTAATTTGATTAATTATTTGTCATCGCTTTGCGATAATTTCGTGTGCCAAATCTTTTTTATATTCGTAATCGGCTAATGTTTTTTTTCTTCGCGAATAACAAAAAACATTGATATTCGCAAATTTAATTTTTTTCAAATTAACAATAGCTTGTTTGAAATCATTTTGTGTTTCACTAGGAAAACCAACGATATAGTCGGTTGTAATTGCCACATTTTTAATCTTTTTACGTGCATAATTAACAAGAGCAAAATACTGTTCAATTGTATAAGGTCGGTTCATTGTTTTTAAAACATGATTCGATGCTGATTGTAGACATAAATGCAATTGTTTGCATCAACGTCTTTGGTTATCAGCGAATAAATCAATGATTTTGTAGATCATTGGGGTTGGTTCGAGCGAGGAAATACGGATGCGGAAATTACCGGGAATTTTATCAATTTTTAGCAAAAGATCATAAAAATTTAGTTGTTGGTCATTATACGAAGTAAGGTTAATTCCTGTTAAAACAATTTCTTTATACCCTAGGGTAACAAGTTGCCTGATTTCTTTAAGAACAATGTAATAATTTTTGCTTCGTGTTTTTCCTCGGACATAAGGAATGATACAATAACTACATTTTTGGTTACATCCGTCTTGAATTTTTAAAAAGGCTCGTGTATTTTCACCAAACTTACGACCAGGCAGTGATAAGCTTTCAAATTTTGTCAGTTTATTAATTGGTGGGCATTTACGAATAATTCTGTTATTTTTGAAATAGCATTGTAGAAGCGGAACGATTTTATTTTTATTGCTATTACCAAGAACAATGTGTAAATTACCTTGCTTTTTTAGACAATGGAAGTAATTTTGGCAATAGCAACCAACAACTATGACAATCTTCTTTTTTTTGCTGACTCTAGCGATTAAATTTCGCATTTTTGCATCTGTATTTTTTGTAATAGTGCACGTATTTAAGATAATAATTTCCGCATTTTTTATCGCTTTTACTTGACGATATCCATTTGTATTTAAATCGTTAATAATGCTTTTTGATTCGCAAAAATTAACTTTACAACCTAGTGTTTTAATTCAAAATTTCATAAATAAAAACAAGACTCCAAACGGAGTCTTGTTTATTAATCATCGTAAAAAACTAATTATTGTTTTTCAGCGTATGTAATTTTATAAACAAATTTACATTCTTTATCATCATCTTTGGCATCTTTTTTGGTATTTTTGAATGTAAAAGTAATTTCAGAGAAAGTTACACTTGGATCAAATTTTGCTTGTTCATCACCATTTTTTTTTACATCTGCTTTGTTAGGAGTAATTGTTACTTCCCAACTTACAATTTTTTTATTTTTATCATCAACTTTCTTATTACCAACTTTAACAAAGTTTTTTTCATCTTTGTCTAATCCACTAGTTTTACCTTGATCAACACTAACTTCAAATAATTTCTTATCATCACTTGCATCATCTTCAAATGGAAGTTCCAATTTAATTGTAAATTTTTTACAATTTTCTTCGGATTTTCCAGGAACAAGAGCAAGTGTTGCTACACCGTTTGTATCGAAGTCACTAAATTTAATATCTTTATTATCATCAAATGTACCTTCTACTTTAACTTTACTCATAACTGATGATGTAATAAAATCTTTAAAAGAATTATCTTCTTTTTTAGCACAACTTGTTAATACAACTGGAGTAACTGCAATACCGACAAAACTTGTTGCGATTAATGCACTTAATAATTTTTTTGATTTTTTTATTTCCATATTTTTTTCCTTTTCTAATTTTTTAATTTCTTAAGTATTATAGCATAAAAATAATTTGATAAAAAAAGCAATAATTATTTCAACTTAATTTTCTTTAACTTAATCATAAAAGAGGACAGTGTAGCAACTCCTCCTATAAATCCTTGATTTAAAGTACATTAAATATTGACAATGATTACTATTACCATAAATTTTATTAGGAACTAATCAATGCATAATAAGAGTAAATAACAATTACTATTACTTCTGTAGATTCAAATAATGATAAGTAATAAGTAACCAGCTTTTCTTTCGTTAAGTGGATGAAAATAAACAACTCTTTATGAATCAAATAACATTACTTATAATTAATAAAACATACTGATTACTTTTAGATATTAATATAATCAATTAATAATATTTACAATGGCAAAACTTGAATATTGTGTGATTGGATTGAGTCGTTTTGGGACACAAGTAGCGGATCAACTCAAAAGTTATGGTAAAAGTGTGATGGTTCTTGATATTAATCAAGATTTAATTAATGTCGCAGCAAAAAAATATGATATTGCTGCCAAATGCGATTGTAGTGATTTGAAAAATCTTATTGATTTAGGAATTCAAAACACGAAGATCGTTATTGTTGCTTGTGACAATCTTGAAAAAGAAATTATGATTTGTGCAAATTTAAAACATTTGGAGATTCCAATGATCATTGCTCAAGCCAAAACTACGATTCATGAACGAGTCTTAAAAACACTTGGTGTTTCGTTGGTGGTTGTTCCGGAAATTGATGCGGCGAATAAAACAGCAATTCAATGTGTTTATAATCTTGGCGCTGATGTTACATTAATTGGAACAAAAGCAAGTTTGGTTAAAACTGTTGTTTTTAATGATAAACTAAACGATAAATCAATTATCGAATTAGATTTGCGAAAAAAATATGGTGCGATTATTATTTATGTGCAGCGTAATGATACAACAATTTTTCCAATTACAAAAACAACAATTATTAAGACTGGCGATTTAGTTTCATTGGTTTGTCTAAATAAAGAATTAAAAAAAATTTTAACATTATTTACAAAAAGTAATTAATGCTTGTTTATTTTGTTTTATAATTTCATCAACTCGTTAAAATTTTTATTTTTGCTTGATTTAAATATCATTACCACTTATTTTGGTTTATTTATTATTTATCCGCTTTTGGAATTAAATTATTAGAAATATAGTTAAAGAGTGCCGATTTTTTTTAATGCTATCAAAAATGAGTAAAGCGATAATTTGTTATATATTTGTAATAAGTAACTCGTTTGTTTTAAGATTTGACAAATAATGATTTTAATACAATTGTGATATAAAATTTATTTAATTAATTAAATCAAAAAAAATAAAAACATTTATTGGATAAACGATCGCATAAATTTGTTTATTAAAACAATTTATAAACATCAATTTTATATATTCAATGGTATCCAACAAAGTCTAATTTTGAAATAGACAAAACTTTGTCAAACAGTTATAATAGTTTTTGGTCGTAATGCATATTACAACCAAAAACATTTTTTTAAATATTAATGGTTCATGTGATATTTGATGATATAAGTAATCGTTTTTGTGTGTGTGCTTTTAAAATTTCATTAATTATTTACATTTGATAAATTATTATTACCAAAATTGAAATATGATTTGAATAAACTAAATATTATTCGATGTAACGACGAAATTAATTATTTTTTTTAGGATTTGTTTATAAATGAGTAATTTCAAAAGGAAATATAAATTTTTTAAGATTTATTTGGTAGTATCAATTGTTTTTACGAATTTTCATTTTTTCGATTTTTTATCAAAAAAACCTAATTTTCTTTCGTATAATAAACATTTTGAATTTTCAAATGATGACGAAACTCAATCAAATATTGCTAAATCAAAAAATAATTTTTCTTGGTTAGAAAAATATCAAAATGACAAAAATTTTATTAATAGTGATTTTAATGCATATATAAGTGGACGTTTAATTGAAAAAGTTTTGATTGATCGAATTTTTTCATTAGCAAAAATTGCTTTTCTTCATCATTTTCAAGAATATGTTCTATCTTGCTATAACGGAAATTTAAAATTTGCATATACGAGTTATCAATTTGACTATATTCCGTTTTATTACGATAGCATGTACAATTCTCTTAGTAAAGAGTTAAAATTTAAAATAATTCAATTTGATTCAAATTATTTCCAATTATGCGCGGAAAAACTCGATTTAGATGCAATTTTTGATTTGAATGAATTTAATTTTGTTTTGCAAGCTAATCATAAAAATGATTTTTGCGAAGACATTGTATCGAGTTTTTTTTCCGATCAAATTAACGGAATTTATTATGTTAATGAAAACGATAAAAATGATGAAAACAACGAAGTTAACAAAAAAGTAAAAGATAAAATAAAGCAGTTAAAAACGAAAATGAACCATGCTAAAAAACAACTTCGTGTTTTTCATCATAGTCTTTCTCAACCAACACTTCAATTAAATGATGAAATTAGTGAATTAAATAGCTATTTGGCAGAAATGGTTGTTAAAATGCATGAACTTTTTGATCATACGGTAGTCAACAAAGAAATTTATGATAAAAGTATTTCCGAAATATTGATTGAAAATAATATTCGCAACCTTTTTTTTGTTTGAATTAAAAATTTCAGCATTAGAGACAGCTTAGCGTATGAAGATCTTCCTTGATTTATGTGCAAACATGATGATTTTTTTTCCTACTTAACTTTTCACAAAAAAAATATGCTAATGGTGAAAATATTGATTTTAAATCAGCAATTACCGATTTTCTTTCGCTTGTTAAATCGAATTATACAATTACTACTTTTGAAACTACACGTAATAATAAAACTATAATTTCTTGTTCTAGTTGAACGTGACAAAATTGAGAAGAATGAATTTTTCAAAATTGAAATACGATTATGGAAGGCTTGGCAATAACGGTTGGTGCTTTTATTGCTTTCTTTTATTTACCACTATCACTAATAAATTCAATATTTTTCTGACCTTTTCGCAAACTTATTAATGTTTTACCGGCAAAAATAAATGAAGAAAAATCCGATGTTCCTTTATTTCCTAAATCTTTTTCATGACCAAATAATGCGGTAACATTAAAAAACATATTTGATTTATCTTCTTCCTTAACAACCATGAACAAAATTACTAACAATAATTTAGTTGATGTTTTCGAAAATGGCAATAACATTTTATCAGCAGTCGATTTTGGTTTAGCTCTTAATAATTTTTTAAAATTTGTTACAACAAAACAATATCAAAATATTGATTCGATTAAATCATTATCTTATCGCGAAATATTTGAAATGATTGAAAAAGAAACTAATGAGGAAGAAGAAATGGAAAGTGCAGATCCCATTGAAATTAATATTGAAGAGGCTAGTATGGAACAAATTTTTAGTTTACCTTGATCACGTGGTGAAGATAAAGGTATTTTTGAGAAAATAACAAAATTTAATAATTGGATTAATGGTGAAAATGACTCATGGTTTGATTATCTTAAGAAAAAATGGTGAGAATTTCGATGGAAAATCAAACCTAAGGTTAAGAAATTTTTAAAAATCAACAATGATAAATTTCCTACTCTTTATTATTTCAATTCTCGTTTATGGATTTGTAATAATGATGTTCCACAAAATATTTGCAACGAAGAAAACTTTAGTAAATATAGAGGGAAAGGTCTTATTCCTTTTGAATGGATATTATTACCAATTTTAAAATTATTTTCTAAATCATGAAATTTTCTTTCAATTGATGAATTAATTTCAATGATTATTTCATATTTTAAGATCGAAAATATTGATGAAAAAGGTATTTCCGAAGAAATTGGGAAGATTTTTGATAACTGTAAATTAGAATTTAGTGATATAGACGGTAAGACACAATTTTTTAAAATTGAATCCCTGCCAGAACAGATCACTAACGAAATACAGAAATTGGATGTTTTGGAAGAAAATAATATTAATAATGATAATAATGGTTTTATCGCTGACGAAGTTGAATCATCTTCAATAATAATATTAGCAATTGCAAAAATACTAATGCAAAAAGATGAATTTTATTCGTCTTTACCAGATTATGTTTTAAAAAATATTGTTAGATTTTCTTTTGAAAAAATTGTACAAGAAAAAGGCCGTAGAATCTTTGACAAAAAAGAATTAGAATCTAGCATTTTGCAACGTATTAACAGTATTTTTAAAAATAAATCGTTTTTTTCTGCTCGTGTTGATGTTAATGGCGAGCAGCAATTTATTCCCATATTTTTGCCAAAAATAATTCAAAAAGAATTATTATCAAAAAAATTTGTTGGTGATTCGCAAGAATTCGTCAAATTAAACGATATTGTATTAGCCATCATAGAAATATTAAAAAATGACAAGAGTTTTTCTAATCTTGACGTTGATAAATGAAATAATTTTATTGCACATCATTTAGAACGATTGCTTACTACTAAACGCGAAATTAAAATTAAAAAACGATTTAATGACGAAGAATTAGAAAACACTTTTAGTACTAATGAAGTTAAAAATGAGTCAACAGCGATAAAAGAACTTATTAATTCTTTTATTTATATGTCTAAAAATATAAAAATCATGATTGGTTACGATTCTTTGTTAGAGCAATATATTTTTTACACAAAAAGTGAATACTTACCGCCATCAATCCGTAAGCAAATATGCATTAACAACGGAGAAAACATAAAAGATGGGATTACCATTCAGTTCGATAGTGTGGTAAAAGCCATTATCGAGATATTAAAGGAAGATAAACGTTTTCGCGCATTATCGCCAAAAAAACTCGAGACAATTATAGAATTTTACTATTATTCAGCGTTAAAGGAATTTATTTGTATGCAAAGTAATACCATTAATAATGATAATACAATTTCCATTGTAAATTTTAATATCAATAAAAATTACATAGAAAATATCGATTTGGAAATAGAAAATGATAATAAAAATAACAATGTAAGAGATAATATAACGAAAGTGGTAGCAGATAGTATAAACATAAATTTTGAAAAAGACGATATAAAAATAATTAAATCGGGAAATAATGATGAAATTAATGATGAAATTATAAATGAAAGTGATGAAAATAGGGAATCAATAAAAAATTATGTTAAAAAAGAAATTAATTGTTTATTGAATAATACAAAATTTGTTATAAGAAAAGAAGTGGCTGGGATGAGTGAAGGGAATGAGGAAAATACATATTATTTTTTATGTAAAAGTTTACCAGAAAAAATTTTAAGCAAGTTACCATTACTTTGTACGCTCTTTCCAGATTTTCCAAAAGAAATTTTTCGGAAAAATATAAAGCTAAGTGAAATTACTGAAGATCAAGAAATAGAATATTCCGATTTAGTGAGAGTAATAACTCTTATATTGTGCGATAATCAGTCAATAAAAGATAAATATCCTCTTAACTATAACTTAAACTATAACAATGATTTATTTCATATCGTTAAAGATACCGTGTCAAATTTAATAGAAAATTATGCCAAGGATGCAAATCATTCGCAATTTATTATCGAAATCGAAAATAATAATATTGAAGAAAATCTAAAAAAAATTAAAAGAAGCAATATCGAAAATATTACTAATATTGAACAAAATAAAAGCAGCAAAAAAAAAGAAAATGTTAATAAAAATGCTAATGAACATAAAGATAGAGTCAAATTAAATAAAAAATTTAATGAGAAAGAAACATCTTGCACTATAAAAGAATATCTACAAAGTTTTAAAATGTTAAGAAAACATGTTAAATTAATGAATGGTGAACAAACGGTGGATCAAAGTGATTGTTTAAGTCTATTAAGAAAAGAGTCTTATTGACATTGAAGAAAAATTTATTCTACTCCTATGTCTTCTTACATTAAAAAATTACTTGGAGATTGTGTCATTATTAATGATAATACTTCATGTCATAACAAATTCTATTTTGAACATAATAGTTTGCCAGCGAAGATTAAGGAGAATTTTTATTTTAAATCTTTACCAGCGAAAGAACGAGATAGTTCATTGACTATAGCCAACATCATTTCGAAAATATTGCAAAAAGAGGAGGACGAAAAAATTTATCCTTGATTAAAATATTTTAAATTAGCACCATTAAAAGAAGAAATTGTTCTTGAACAATTAAATATTCTTTATCATCCGAAGTATAGTATAAATAAAAATATTGCTAGAATCATCATACAATTATTAAATGGAAAACAATTTAGAAAAATAACTAATGTCGCTGATAGAGAAACTTACTATGAAGTTAAAATTGATCCTTCAAATTCGAATTCAAGTGATGGAGCAAAAATGATTAAAACTAGTGAAGATAAAAAAGAAAACTGGGTGAAATTTGATGATTTAATAAATCAAATTACTAAAAGAGTATATGTAGAATTTTTAGGAAATAAACCTAAATTGACTAGTAATGAGATTGTAAAAAAACGTTGAAGTATTATTGATTCTTTAAAAGGCAAGCACATATTTGAAAAAAAGATTAAAGACGTTTGTTATTATTTGTTATGAATTTTTGAAAGTAAAAATAATATTAGAATGAAAAATATGCTTGTACCATCTGGACTTGTTTGTGAACTTCAATCTAATGGAAATAATGAAATATACAAAAGTATTTTAAATAATTTTTCTTTTAACGAAGAGATTTGAAGAGACTATTCAAAACAAAAAAATGGATGCGATTTTTTAAGATATCTCGAAAATAAAAATAACGCGAATAATAACATTGTTGACGCGAAGAATATTACTAATGATTTTTGTAGTGAAAAAGAAGAAAAAAAAATTATTGAAGAAGAATTTGACCTCGAAGATTATAATGTTTATTCATGAGATTAATATATCGATATTTTAATTTTTGATTTCAACTAAAATCAATAAAACATAATCGCGATAAAAGTTTATAAAATGCGATTTTTTGAAAATTTTAATTAGTTATTTTATCTGGATGAATATTAATTATTAGTTTAATAATGTTTTTGACTATAGCGAAAATAAAAGCATTATTATTTTCGATTTGAAATATTTTCTTTCCACAAACAAAATTCATTATTAAATACCTTATTTATTTTATGAAATTTCTAAACTTTATTATGTACATGTCCACCAATAATATTTTTCTTTTAATTCGATGATTTTATTAATGCTATTTTTTGTTTGATTCATGATATATTTGTTATATTCATACTTTGCTATATGATTTTAATTGTAAAAACATTTGATCCGTTCTCACGGGTTTCGAGTATGTTACTAACTAGCTTTATTTCATCAATTCTAAATATTACTTTTTTTATTTCTTCACTTTGTTTTTATTTAATTTATTAAGTTTTTGTTCAACAATTATTGATTCTATGTCAACAATTAAAAATTTAAATGTAAACTTATCTTTCGATTGAATTTTGCAAAAATTTTATGTACACATACATACCACTAATACCACTATAATTGTATAATTATAGACAATATAATTGTATAATCATAGTCCATATATGTTTACATGAAACCGAAAATATCAAAATTTATTTTATTTTTAGCTTACAATTTCTCTTTTGTTTTTTTAAATTCATGTCAACAAAAACCGAATAATCAAGATATTGACCAAGATTTGAAAAAAATAAAACAAAATCTTGACACGTTAATGAAAGAGCTTAATGTTAAAACTTTTAAGGAATTACATAATTTACTTATTAAATATAAAAAAAATAATATCAAAATATCAAACGATTTATTAGATGCTCTTCATGTTAAAGATCTTGATAGTGCAATCACGGTAGTGAATAATCTAATAATAGAACAAAATAATTCGAAAAAAGCGCATATTTTATCTTGTTTTATGTTTGATGCAAATGGAATAATTTCATATGACAGTTTGCTTAATAAATTTGATGATGAAGCATGAAAGAAAGAATATGAAAACGAGATAATGTTGTTATGCGATAAACTTGGAATCGAAAAAAGTAAACTTAACTCTAATTTGCAAATAGATAAAGAAATTATTAATTTAGCTAAATCCTATGCTCAAGACATGCTTCCTTCTTTTCAAAAAGTAATACAAAAGGCAAAAGATGCATTTTTTCAAGAACTACAAACCCAATGCGAAAAACAAAACAAACAAGTATTTCTTTTAACCCAATTTTTGTTGGGAAAAAATGCATTAGAATTTAGCGATGATTTAAAAAATCAATTTGCTACAACATGAATTTCTAATCACCCCCAAGAAACATGTGATGCTTTTGGTTTAAAAGGAATTTAGCGATGATTTAAAAAATCAATTTGTTAAAACGTGAATTCTTGAGCACAACGAAGAAACATGTGATGCTTTTGGTTTAGACAAAATTGATTCATTTGACCAAAACATGTTAACGCAAAATATTATTGATAGTGTTCATCATCTTATGAAGGTTTATTATTCTTCTTATCAAAATATGTTAAATAAAAAAGTTAAAGAAATCAATAATAAAGAATTATTCATTCTTAATGAATTTGAGCACGATTTTGAAAATTTGTCAGAAAATAGACGTAAGACTTTATTAGAAATAATCCGTTCGCTTATTGTTATTGCGTCAGCCAAAGAAGATCAACAACAAAACGATTACGACATGTTTTTAGTCCAAATAAGAACTAAAATAAATGATTTTATAAAATCATCATATTTGAAAAGCTGAGATGAAAGGTGAAAAAAAGGCAATGATGAAATTTATGACGAATACCCTAATAATGACAGTATTTAGACTTCTTAATTTATTTTTTTTGATAGTAATTTTTAATTTTTTGATTTTATTGATAAAATCAAAAGTGCAATATATCACAAACTTGTATTAAAATTTGTGAGTTAATTTTTGTACTAGTTTATTTATGTACATATCTAATGAAGTTTTAACATCATTTACAAAAATTAATAAAATGTTTTTTGTCTTGTTTTTGTAAATGTAGCGATTGTTTCATATAAAATTGTTGCTTCGTTTGGTTCAAACGAAAGAATATGGTAGCCAGTCGGGATAAATTTAAAAGATTCTATTGTCGCAATTTTTTTTAGTTTATTAATTTTTTTTCAATCGGCCATTGCATCTTGTCCAGATTGAAGATAAAAAATATCACCATTATTTATGTTTTTCATTAGAAATGATCATGATTTTTTCAAACTTCGCCAAACAGCGAGTAATAATCTCGTATTTTGTCGGGATAAAGGTGCCATTCTTTGGGCACGAATTAACAACGTATTTTGTGATAATTTATCTTGGATAAAAGTTGGCGAAGGATCAATAAAAGAAAAATTAAATAATAGAGTAAAAATTAATCTTCAACCGATTTTAATAATTTGCCGTAACGATTTATTGCTAACGTTAATAGGTTTATTGGGTATATTCCAAACAAATACCCCTTTGATATGATTCTGTGAGAAAAGGTGATGATATTTTTTATAGTACAAACAATTTATTGATCCACCTCATGATTCACCTAACAAAAAAATTTGATATTGGGGAAAAAATTTTTTTGTTCATTGGATGATAACATCGAGTTCATAAATATATTTTTTTAGATATTGGCTTGGTTTATTATGGTTTAATCCGTGTCCTTGCTTTTCATAGATAACAAAATAATTTCTTTGAAAAAGGGAACAATTCATATATAGATTTCAAGCATTGGTTGAACCCAAACCACAATTAAAAATATAGACAACTGTATTGCGATCAATTATTTCGGGTACACAATAAACAATAGGAATAGGATTTACAAATTTTTTTGTTTGTAATTTGACATAAAATGTTTGATTTTGTTTAAATTTATTCACAATGAAAGTTTAATTTTGTAGTGTTATAACATATTTTAGTACTGTCCATGTAAATTTGTGGTTCATCAAAATTGATTATCTACTACATGATTTTATTAAAACAACTTATCTTTCAATAAGTAATTTTTTTGAGATCTAATTTATAGATACATATGACAACTTAAGTTGAGGGGGGAAAAATTAATTTAAACAATTAAATAGCAAAAAAACAACAAATCTTCCAATCTATTAAAACATAAAATCAAGCATTATACATTAATGATTTTTTTCCCATTGTAATAACCACAATAAGAACAAACACAATGAGGCTTTATCGGTTTACCGCATTTTGAACAAAATGTTATTGTTGGAAGCTTTAGAGCATGATGACTTCTTCGTTTTCCTTTTTTTGTTTTTGAAGTCCTTCGTTGTGCTACTGCCATATCGATTAATATCATTATATTACCTTAATGAAAATAAAGCAATATAAAAATTATTATCGCTTTGGATATATTGTTATTAGTATTATTTGTTAACGAAACGAATTAGCCAGTTTCATTGCATATTCAATTGTATCATCCATATCGAAATACCTATATAATCCTAATCTTCCTAAAGGATAAAAATTTGGAAAAATTTTGAATAATTTTAAATACTGATTGTGTTTAAATAAATTTTTTTTGTTAACAATTGGGTAAAAACGGTGATTACATTGCTTACCTGATAAAATAAAAGGCTTGGGGTATTCCTTTGAAATAATAGTATTTTCAATGTTCTTTTGCTGCGTCATTTGTTTATATTCGCAAATTCGTGTCATTTTTGGATGACTAGGGTAATTAATGATAGCACTTTGCTGAAATTTTTTTATTTTTTTAAAAAGAAATTCTATTTTTAAACTTCGATAAGGTAGAATGCCAAATTTGTAATTAGCCAATTCATCTAGTGATCCACAATAAAAGATTAAACCATTAAATTTTGTTTTATTCAAATAAATTTTTTTGTTTTTAAAGTCAAATTTTAATACTTTTTTTCCATCTGTTTTTAAATTTATTTTAATATTTTTATGTTCGAGCATTTTTGTTATCATTTGTGTATAGGTATTAATTGGTAGTCCTTGATATTTATCCTGTGGAAAGTAATTATGTTCATTGCCTAGAATTATCTTTACACGATTAATTGTTTTCGGATTAACTTTATCAAATTTAACACCTCACATTTTTGCTGTATAGTTTGCATAAACATTTTGAAAAATAAAGCGATAAAATTTTTTTATTTTTGTATCATTTATTTGTCTTAGTTGTGACAAGGTTATTAACTTTGTTTTGCCAAATTTTTTTCTAAGTTTTTGGATGATATAATCGGCATCATTTTTGGCAATTATTTTAATACTTGTAAAATTAATTGGTAGTGGGAATAATAAATTTTTATGTCGGACATAAACTTTATTTATAAAATTATTTAATTTTGCATATTTGCGAACAAAATCATATATTTTTTTTTTGTTTGTGTGAAAAATATGCGGTCCATACTTATGAATGAGAATATTTTTTTTATAATAATCAAAACAATTACCACCAATAAAATTATTTTTTTCGTAAACAATAACCTTATATTTTTTTTTTGCAAGAATATTGGCAACTGTTGCCCCAGCCAAACCTGCTCCTACAATAATTGCTTCTTTTTTTCTTAACATTTTTTATTTTTGATTCTTATTTGGTCATATGTTAAATATAGGAAACCAAAAAAACCAAAAAATGCAACTAAATAAGAATTAAATCATTTTCACAATAAAATAGAATTTGCAATATAGTCTTCTTTTTCATTTTGCGAACAATTTTTTATTCCACCATAAACATCAAACAATTGTTTCATTACCAATTGGGTCGAGAATTCTCCCCCAGGCAAAGGTATCATTTTATTAGCCGTATAAGCGACATTAGAAACATTGAAAATACTCATAAAATTAATTTCTATTCCATGGGGGAGAAAAAAAGCAAATGCGAAGTAAGTTGCTGAGTAAACATATATTTCTTCCAATAAGACGAAAACAAATGTTAGAATCGTACTTGAATAATCGTTTAGGTGCTCATAAAAATCTTTTCTCATAACTTTTTGTTTTTTATATATTTCAATAATTTCATTTTTTGTTTGATAATTCAATCTAATTTTTTTTTTAAATCAATTAATAATTGTTGATAAAAAATAATGAACATTTGTCGATACACACAAAAGTGTGGTAATTATCAAACCAATTATATCAATACTCAAACCAATAATCATTAGTGAAAAAATTGAAATATTTAATTGGTTCGTTAACATTGCATAACTATGTTTAGCAATAATGATGAATGAAGGCACAGTGATAAGAATTTGTGTTAATTGTCATTGTCAAGCACTAATAAACATAATTGTTGTGGCTTTTCGTATTGGAACACCATTCATCTTCATCCAAAAGATCGTATAAGGATCATAAACAAAATTTGCTGGTGTAATAGCCTTAATAAAATCAATCGTTATCATCAAACAAAATCATTGTATAAAATTAATTTTTGTAATCCTTCGTACCCGTGTTCATAAACTTATTACATTAAAAATAGGTACAATCAAAAAATAAATAATTAATAACAAAAACCAAAACCTTTTACTCTTAGTTAGTAAACCGAATTTGATTTGCATCATTAATGAAAAAATATTTGTTTTAAAGACAAAAATTATTGTGCAAGTAAACAATGCAATTGTTGAAAGAAAAAAAAGGGAGAAAATGATTATTTTTTTTCTTGTAAAAAATATTTTCCCATCACTTTCATTAGTTAAACTAGTGGTATGTAATGAATCATTTTTTATTTTAACGCGTTTATTTTTCGTGCTTTTAACCATAATAAAATTATATTATTTAGTCAAAACTAATCATTTGAATACAAGAATTTAATGAGAAAAGTTGTTATTTTTTTTGTAATTCTTTTAATGATGTTTGATAAGTTGAATGTTGTTTATATGCCAAAACAAAATCTGAAACGAATTTAAGACTAAAAATATCAATTTTGTTTTTTTTGACATATTTGTGCGATGGCCATCAATTCCATATCAATTCCCACAATTTTATTTTCCAGATTGGAAAAAGAATTAATATTTTTTTTGTAACGAGTGAATCACCAGAAACAATGGATTCAATAATTGGTTTTTCATTATTATCATTCAATAAAGTGGAAAGTTTTTTTATATATTTTTTTTAATAAGTATTTTTATTTTTTCGTGTGGTGTTTGATTTTTTTTATATCTAAAATTAGTTAGATCGACATCAAAATATTCAACTGACTTAGCGATAATTGGACAAGAAATTTTTATTGTTGATTTATTTATTCCACATAAACCAAGATTAAAAATTGCATTAATTTTAAAATTGTCAATCATTGCTATCGCAGCCGCCGCTGCATTAGTTTTACCAATACCAGATAAACATAGCGGAATTCTTTTATTACAAACTTTTAACAAAAAAAACAAAAACCATTAATTTCAATTTTGCGTAATTTTATTACTTTTTTTAAATGTGATCATTGTATTTCATCGTAATCAGCAATTATGATACCAATCATTTAGTATTTCTCCTTATTTAAAGTTATTACTTTTTGAAAAATTTTATTTAGACCATTGTTAATGCATTTATGATATAGTTGAAGACGATGCGGAATATCTTTTTTGGTGCGAGCTGGTTCTAATTTATCCGCACAAAAAAGTGCTTTAGTCACTTTACTATCGTCTTTACAAATAACATGATTAGCAATAGGCACTAAAATAGTTTTATCACTAATTGAGTATTGATTTTTAGCGATTTTAGCGCCGATTAAGCCGTGTGCATAATGAATTGTTGGAAATCATTTTAATTGATTATTTGACAAAATTTTTCTAATTTGTTCATCACTATATGTTTTGCCAATATCGTGTAGAATAGCAGCAATTTGTACTTGAAGAATTTCCTTATCATTGAAATTATTTCCGTATCCAATTTTAGTTGCTGTATCTAAAACACGTAATGTATGTAGATATCGTGATAATGGCAACTTATTTTTGATCACATGCTCTAAATATAAATGGTTATTTTTTATATAATCGATGTTTGTTTTACCAAGCACTTTTTTATCGAAGTAAATAAAATTTTTTGCTTCATTTTTTTACTATGGTAGCAAATAAAATTTACAAATTGTTTAATTTTTGTGATTTTTTTTATTTTTTTGCAGTAGTTTAATTTTTTCGGTATCAATTAAAAAATAAATTTTATTATTTTTATATTTATCAACATTATTGATATTAAAATTTTCGAAAAAATCAAATAAATTACAATTAATTTTGTTTTCAACAATCAAATTTTTTATCATTTGTTTATGATAAGAAAAAGGGGGAAAAAATCTCATGATCAACTTTTGTTTTATTTCGATCAATCGCGATAAAAATTTTATTAGGTTTAATTTTTTTAATTGTTTTTTTTATGAGCAAAATATGAGAATTAGTTGGAGGATTAAATTTTGCATAAAAAATTAAAATTATCTTTTGCTCTTTCATTTACCATCTATATTATTTTGTCGAACATTCGATAAAAATACCTTTGCTTTAATTTAATTATGATAATATCATATCAACTTTAGTTTCTTAAAATATAATTTTATACAGTAAAAAACAATGAAAACAAAAAAAATTCCGTATTTAAATGGTGATATTGAAGTCATTGATCAAAAATTTAAAAGTAATATTTTTACAAATACGACAGGAAAAGTTCCTCATGTTGTTCAATCAATCCCTATACAAAATAAGCAAAAATGAGAAAGAAAATCATATTTAGATAAAATACGAAGTATTAATAAAAATTACATTTTTTTCCCAAAATTTTATTGGAAAGAATTAAAAAGATATTTTTATTTATCGATATTTTGATTCATTGCGATCGTTCTTTGATTTATTCTTGGTGCGATTGCCTTTCATTTTATTGTGAAAAATACAAGGGTGAACAATTCATTGTCGTTATTTTTATTATTTGGAATTATTTTGATATTTATTTTATTTGTCCGTTATCTTACGATTTACATTAATTACTTTAATGAGGCAAAAACAATTGATTTTAGTAAAGGAAAGATAGTTAGTGTTAGTGTGAATAAACTTTATAAGCGATTAAAATCTGCTCATATTAACATTAATTGGATGTGCCTTTTGTCATACACTCTTAGCTTATGAACAATATTTATTAATTATTTTTCCGCATGAGTAATTAGTAAAGCAAAATTTGGAGACATTAGTTATCAAACACATCTTCATCATGTCCATTTAATTTTGTTGTTTCTTCCCGTTAGTGTAATATTTCTTACACTATTTTTGCATATCACTTTGTTAGTTACAAACTACGTTCGTGCGACAAGAATTGATAATTTTTATGGAGTACAGATAGTTAGTGATAGTGACATAAATGAAATTAAAAAAAATAAAAATAAAAGAAATTTTATTATTTTTTTTACATTATCTTTACTTTTTGTTTTTGTCATTATTTTAATAATTCGTCATTTTAAAAAGAAAAAGCGAAATAATTAATCTTTTAGTTGATTTTGTCACAATCAATATTCTAGGATAATCATTGCTCATACATCGTTTTCACAATATTCTTTTAATTTCATTTCCATTTTAGGTCATTCTTCATCGTTAATTAAATTAAAAAATCTTAATGTCGTTTCGTTTTGTGCTTGACTCCCATTTTGAATTTGCAATGCTTTATAACTTTTAATTTTTAATGCCGTTAAATAGTTCGGATTATGTTTCAAAATGAAATCAAGAACAAATTTAATTGAGTAAAAACCTTTATTTTCCCATATGTAACATGCCATTTCTTTTTGAGGATTGAAACAATTAGCTAGATCAAAAATATTTTTAATGATTCCATCAATTTTCTTTGTGTAAACATCATCATTTATATATTGCTTCATTTCTTCTAGACGATTTTTTTCAAAACTTTGATTGTAGACAACAAAGCTATACTCATTGGGATTGTCAATATTTTCCAAAATTTCATCAATAATTTTTTTAAATCACGAAATATTAATTTTTCGTGGGTCAATAATAAAATTTTTGCATTTTAAATTTTCAATTTTTTGTTGACTATGATTAGCAATAATTGAAACTTGTGTGACGATTTGCTGATATGGATAACAATTATCGATTGGAGCTAAACAAGAATTTATTGTTTCAAAGTCGAAATAGATTTTTTTCTTTTTTTGTTTAGCAAGCAAATAATTAATTGTTTTTTTTGTGATAAGAAATTTTGTTTTATTTTCTTTTTTTGCGATTATCATATTTGCATAATAATTTTGTATTATTTTCTTTGGTTGTCTAATAGCAGATTTCTTTTTATAAAAATAAGTAAAATTTTCAAAAACATCGCATTTAAAATTTTTATGCTCTTTGTATAGATAAATTGCTTCTTCGAATTTAATTAAATTACCATTATAACCTAAAAAAGGATAAGAATTATTTGTGCGGTAATATTTTTTTTGCAGTATGTTGAAAAACGGATTTTTTTCAAAAAAAGACTTAAATTGTTTGCAAGGTGTAAAATCAATTAACTCTTTTTTTTTAGTTGTTTTTAATTGGTTAATTTGTTTTCAAAAATCATTATTGATATTTACAAAATTGTTAAATAAATGTTGTTTTCTTTTATTTTTTTTCGTTGTATCTTGAATAGTTAAATAACAATCATTTATTTTTAAATCATCTAATTTTTTTAGAAAAATTTCTTCAAGAATGAATGAAACATTCATCTTTTCATTCGGACAATCTTTAATTAAACACAAAAAAAATTTTTCAACTAGTTTCATTCCTTTTGTTTTCAATACTGCATTAACAACATTTTTTTGATAAATTAAATCAATAATGTATCTTTTTTTTGGTGTTTTTGCTGCTTTTGTTTCAATCAAAAATAATTGATCATTAATTTTTACAATTGCATCAGGAATATCAATTAATTGTCCGTCAAAAATAAAAACAGGTTGAAAAACAATAAGGTTAGAATAATTTACTAATAAATTTATTGTTTTCGCACATTTTTCACTTAATGAACAATTTTTAAATTTGTTTTCAATATTGACAATTGCGTAATTTTGTATTTCAATCTTTAATTTTGCAAATTGTGTTTTAAAGAAATTAAGAATATATTCTTGCGATTTCTTGTCGATGTATTGTCCTTCAATTTTTTTTGCATCTTTATCACTTAAATCGTCATTTAAATCTTTGCTTTCGTCATAAAAATCGTATGCATAACCTTCTTCAAAGAAAAACTGTTCCTCTTTATCATCAATTACAAAAAAATTATTTTTTTTTGTAATTAACTTATCAAGTTCATTAATAAGAGTGTTAGTTGGTCAAAACCAAAGATTTTTTGGTGAATAGAGACTTTTTATATAGTCGTATTTTCGAATGTATTTTGGTTTAGGGTGAAGATCAACCATTTTATACTATTTCTTATTTTTCATGTGGGGAAAAAGCAAAACATCATTAATTGTTTCCTTTTGTGTAAAAAGCATCACCAAGCGGTCAATCCCAATTCCTATTCCCCCTGTTGGTGGCATTCCATATTCAAGAGCATTAATAAAATCTCAATCAATTTCACTTGCTTCCTTGTTTCCAAGATTTTTTTCGTTTTGTTGATTTTCAAAACGTTTAAGTTGATCAATTGGATCGTTTAATTCAGCAAAGGCATTAGCATACTCTTTTCCGCAAATATACAATTCAAAGCGCTTAGTAAAATTTGGATTTTTTTGGTCTTTTTTTGCTAAAGGACTAACATCAAGAGGATGATCCGTAATAAATGTTGGTTGTAAACATTTGTCTTCACAATAATTTTCAAAAAAAAGATTAATAATGTGCCCTCTTGTTTGTTGATGTTTTTCTAATGTTAAGTTATATTGCTTGGCTATGTTAATTGCATCTAAATCAGACTTAACTAAATTAAAATCAACACTAATTGCCTTTTTTATCATATCAACCATACTAATTTTAGTAAAAGGCTTGTCGAAATCGATTTCGACATTTTTATAAGTGAATTTTGTTTTATCAATATTTCGTGCAATATGTTTGATCAAATTTTCACATAAAAACATCATATCATCTAAATTAGCATATGCGGCATAAGCTTCAATGGAAGTAAATTCAGGATTATGGGTTGTATCCATTCCTTCATTACGAAAAATTTTTCCAATTTCGTAAACTTTTTCAAAACCACCGACAACTAATTTTTTCAATGAAAGTTCAGTTGCAATTCGCAAGTAATAATCTCGATTTAATGTATTATGATGAGTAATAAATGGTTTAGCAGCAGCACCAGCTAGTATTTTGGTTAGAATTGGTGTTTCAACTTCATAATAACCGTTTTCATCCATATATTCGCGCAAATATTTAATAATTTTTGAGCGCTGAATAAATGTTTGCTTTGTTTCTTTGTTAATAATTAAATCTAGATATCGTTTCCTCGCCCTTAATTCAGGATCAAGCAATCCATGGAATTTTTCTGGTAAAGGAATTAGTGCTTTCGCTAAAATAACAAAATCAACAACCTTGATTGTTACTTCGTTCGTGTTTGTTTTCATTGGTGTTCCAGTAATACCAATAATGTCACCAATGTCAACAAATTTTTTAAAAAAAGCAAATTTTTGTGGATCAAATTCTTTTTTGTTGATGTAAAATTGAACATTTCCAGAAAAATCAGAAATTGTACCAAAAGTCTGTCGGATTGCCATTACCCGTCCAGCTAGGTTATATTGTTGATTATTGACATGTAATTGTTCTTTTGAAACCGATAAATATTTATTTTTAAATTGAAAACATGAGCAAGTTCGAACATATTTATCAATGTGATATGGATTCAAACCTAAATCATTTAATTCTTGTAATTTTTTTCGACGGATTATTTCTTGATCGGTTAGTTTTCTTTTCATTTTTTAAAGTAATTATTTTCCATTTTTATAGCATGTTTGCATAGCAATTTTATTTGCTTTTTCTTTAGAAATAAACTTACTAATAACTGTCAAAGCAAAATCATATATTGTCCCTGCCGCTTTCGTTGTAATGAGATTCTTGTCGCAAACAACATTTTTATTACAATATTTTTTTAGTTCCTTTTCATATCCGGGATAAACAGTAGCATTAATTTTATCAATTATTCCCATTTTTGCAATTATTGATGGTGAAGCACAAGCAGACAACAAATAAAAAGATTTTTTAAGCATATTCTTTTTTAGATATTTCACTAATTTTTCACATTTTTCGTCTAAATAATCACAACAACCTTTGCCCCCAGGTAAATATATTGCACTATATTTTGATAAATTTTCCTTTACCAAGATATCATCGCAAGATATTTTAACACCATTTTGTAAAATAAGATTTTTCTTTTTTTCTGCAGAAATTAATGAAACAACAATATTTGCCCTTCGTCATAAATCTGCCGGAACAATCACTTCGATTTCTTCAGATAAATTGCAAACAATGATTGCAATCGATATTTTTTTCATAATAAATACCTACTCAATTATTATAATATTCAAATCTAATCTAATATTTATTTGCGATTGAAAAGCGGGGGACAAGAATGAATTTTTAACTTTGCATGATCATTATTTAGTGATTCGAAATTCAACTCTAAATGTAATATTTTTTCGATTTTTTTTGTTACTTGTGTCAAAATTGGACTCAATAAAATTATTAGGTCACAATTAAAATTGAAAATGATGTTTAAGAAATTAAATAGTTTATTAAATTCTTTATTTTTGAATAGGATTCATGGTTTTGTTTCATCGATATATTTATTTAATAATAAATAGCTATTTTGGATTTCATTTAAGAGGTCTTTGATCTTATAATTGTTGATGAAATTTTTATATTTTTTTAAAATTTCTCTTCGCTTAATAATAATTTTTTGATCATTACGATCTAAATTTGCTTTGGTTAGTGGCGGAACAAAATCATGACAATATTTTTTAATCATTCCAACAATTCTTGTCAACATATTTCCGTAGTTGTTAGCTAAGTCATGATTATAAATGTCACAAAAGAATTTATTGGTAAAATTAAAATCATTTTCAAAACTACTTTCTTTTACTAAGAAATATCGTAGTGCGTCAGAACCAAAATTATCGATATATTGTCATGGGTCAATTACATTTCCCTTAGATTTAGACATTTTCTCATTATTGTTAATGATTCAACCATGAATAATAACTTTATTAGGTAGACGTAAATTTAACATTTTTAACATTATCGGTCAATAAATACAATGAAAGCGACTAATTTCTTTGGACATTAGATGCACGATTTCGCACTTTTTATCTTTTCAGTATTTTATAAAATTTTGACATTTTTTTGTTGCAAAATCAAGATTTGTCAAATAATTAAATAAAGCATCAAATCAAACATAAATAACATGTTCTTTATTTTCTTTAATTGGTATCCCCCAACGCAATGTCTTTCGCGAAATTGACAAATCCTTTAATCCTTCATCTAAAAAATTATTAATAAGTTCTTTTGCGCGAAAATTAGGATAAATAAAATTTTGGTGTTTTTGAAAATATTTGGTTATTCATCGTTGGAATTGACTCGTTTTCAAAAAAAAACTTGGTTCATTTTTAAAAACAAGTTCATGACCCAATTTGCAAAATAATTTTCCATTTTTTTTGATTGCTTGTGTTTTTGTGTAGTTTTCTTCACAACTTGGGCAATAATAACTAGTTCAAATTCCTTCATAAATATATTTTTTTTTATACAAACAGCTAAAAATTTTTTGAACGATTTTTTTATGTTTTTGATTTGTCGTTCGAGCAAAAAAATTGTAATTAATATCCAATTTTTTTCACAATTTTTGAAAATTTTTCGCATTATCATCAAGCATTTGTTCTACATCTTTTTTTGTTTTTTTTGCAACATCAAATATTTTTTGACCATGTTCATCCATTCCAGTTGTAAAAAAAACATCATAACCAATTGCTTTTTTATATTTAGCAATTACATCCGCAAGAATTGTTGTATAAGCATGACCCAAATGTGGTTTTCCCGATGAATAGTAAATAGGGGTTGTAATATAAATTTTTTTCATTAATTAAAATAAAATTAATTTAATTTTAAACCAATTGACAAATAGCAATTTTTGTATTGTCACCTTGCTTATTACCTAAACGTAAAACACGTGTGTAACCACCTTTTTTTGTCGTATATTTTTTTGCTAATGTTAATACTTTTTGTAAAATTTGTTGGCGATCCATTTTTGTATTATTTAGAACAATTGATAGAATTTCACGCTTAGTAGCTAAAGTGTTTTCCTTTGCCAACGTAATAAGATGATCAACATGTTTTTTTAATTCCTTTGCTTTAGCTAATGTTGTTTTGATTTGACCATAAGCAATAACATCAGTAACTTGTTGCCTAATTACCATTTTTTTTCATGCTGAATCTTTACGTTTAGTGATGACAAATGACATAATTATTTCTCTTCTTTTGGATTATCGGCAATGAACGATGATGGTTTAAAAGTTAATCCATTATCCATCATTTTCTTTTGAATTTCTCGGAAAGATTTCTTTCCTAAATTTTCAAATTTTTGCACTTCTTCCTTTGTTTTATTTGTTAATTCTTGCAAAGTTCGAATTCCATTTTTTTTCAAGCAATTATAACTACGAACAGATAGATCTAATTCATCAATTGAAATAGATAGATGGCGAACTTTTTTAATTGCTTCTTCTTCATTAATCATCTTAATTTCTTTAATTTTTTCGTTGATATTTGTAATTTGATCAAAATGATCGGTTAAAATTTTTGCGGCATAAGCCAAAGCATTAGCGGGAGAAATCGCACCATTAGTAGCGATATCCAATTTAACAAAGTCCCCCATTTTATTTTTCGTAATTTTCTTTTCTTCAACAAGATAACCAACTTGTAAAATTGGTGAGAAATTACTATCGGTAGCAATGATATTTAATGTATTAATCATTTCGTGATTTTGCTTAAAATTAACAAAACCCCGACCATTTTTTGCATAAATTTCCATAACAAAAGGAGATTTATTAGAAGTTTTTGTGGCAATATATAAATCTTTGTTAACAATATTAAAACCGGTCGGTAATTCAATATTACTTGCTTTAATTACACCGGAATCTTTTACCAATATTTTCATTATTGGCCATTTTTCAATTGGACAATCTGGTGGAATAGCACTTTCATCAATTTGTAAAGCTAATTGTTTTAAATTTAAAACAATTTGTGTTACATCTTCTTTAATGCCATCAATTGCAGAAAATTCATGTTGTACTTCAGGAATTTTAATCGCAAAAATTGCTGCCCCTGGAATACTAGAAAGAATAACACGACGTAAGGCATTACCAATTGTTATTCCAAATCCAGATTCTAATGGACCAATTTCAAATTGCCCATAATTTTCATTTAATGTTTTAATGTTAGGTTTAATTTCGTATTTAATAAATTTTTCCATTTTTTCTCTCCCTTAAATAGATTATCGCGGTTTTTTTGGTGGTTTACAACCATTATGGGGAATTGGGGTTACATCTTCTAAAGAAGTAATTTGCAAACCGGCTGTAGCCAACGAACGGATTGCCGCATCCTTTCCCCGACCAATTCCGTTTACTTTCACATCAACTGTTGTTACTCCTAATGCCAAACATGCTTTTGCAACAGCTTCCGCAGCAATTCCCGCCGCATAAGGAGTGGCTTTTTTTGTCCCTTTATAACCAATAGATCCCGCGGATGACCAATTAATTACATTTCCACTTAAATCAGTAATAGTTACAATTGTATTATTAACAGTTGAATGGATGTGTGCGATACCCTTAGGTGAAGAAATTTTTTTCTTTTTCTTTTTCGCTACACTTTGCTTATTTTGAGGTTTTTTTTCGATAGATGTTTTATTTTTTGGACTAATCATAATTATTTATTTTAATTTTTTGTTTCAATTTTCTTATTTGCAATTGTCTTTCTTGGCCCTTTGCGTGTACGAGCATTTGTTCGTGTCCTTTGCCCGCGAACAGGGAGATTTTTTTTATGACGAATACCACGATAGCAACCTATTTCCATTAGTTGTTTAATGTTCATTGCAATATCACGACGCAAGTCACCTTCAATTGTATACTTGGCAATGGCCTCACGAATTGCCACAAATTCTTTCTCGGTTAAATTACTAACTTTTGTCATAGGATTAACTTTTGCTTCTTGACAAATTTTACCCGCTGTTGACTTACCAATACCATAAATATATTGTAGTGAATACATTACTTGCTTATTATTGGGAATATCTACACCCATCAAACGTGCCATTAAAACTACCCTTGCCTTTGTTTATGTTTGGGATTTTTACAAATTACCATGACTTTACCATGCCTTTTAATAATTTTACAATCTTTACAAATAGGTTTAACCGATGCGCGAACTTTCATAACACTTTTCCTTTAATTAAATTGACCGATAGACAATACGACCTTGTGTTAAATCATATGGACTTAATTCAACTTCCACGAAATCACCAGGTAAAATTTTTATTTTGCGTAATCTCATTTTTCCGCAGATATGAGCCTTAATCATTACATTATTTTCTAACATGACTTTATATTGGTCATTAGAAATAACTTCCATAACTTTTCCCCTAATTCTAATTTTATCTTGTTTTGTCATTTTTTTAATCATTTGTTAATATTTCGTATCCATTTTTTGTCACAAGGATCATATGTTCATTGTGACAAGTCAATTTTTTATTTTGGGCTTTGATTGTTCATTTATTTACCGGATCGACAATGTATTTATCGCTTTCTGTCATTAGCATTGGTTCAAGACATATTATCATCCCAACCCGAAGGCGACAACCTGTGTTTTTTGCTCCATAATTTAAAATTAAAGGATCTTCATGTAAATTAATTCCGCAGCCATGACCACCATAATTTTTAATAACTTTGTAACCATTTTTTGCTGCGATTTCGTTGATTTTGTTCGAAATATTACCAATTTTCACATTTGGGCGAATCATTTTGATTGCTTGATATAAACATTGTCAAGTGGCATCATTAATGGCATTAGCTTTTTCATTTTTTTTATCTAAAACAATGGTAAAAGCACCATCACAAATGTATTTTTGGTATGTAACACCGATATCAAAAGTAACCATATCATCATTTTTTAATTCATATTGTGAACCGATTCCATGAATCAATTCATCATTAACACTAATACAAATATTACCTGGAAAGCCTTTGTAATTAAAAAAAGTTGGTGTTGCACCATTTTTCTTAATTGTTTCTGCGGCAATCCGGTCTAATTGTTCAGTTTTCATTCCGGGTTTAGTTTTTTTTTGTAAAACACGACGTACTTTTTTTCAAATTTTACAAACTTCTTTAATTTTTGCGATATCTTGTTGACTTTTTATGTAAATCATAATTATAGTTTCAAAATTTTTTTAATTTGGTTGATCATTTTTTTTCCTGTTAGTGTAATTTTTTTATATTTTCTTTTTTGTTGATAAAATGCAACAAGGGGATGATTAAACTTTTTATATTCTTGCAAACGTTGTTTAATTGTTTGTTTTGTATCGTCATCACGTTTTACTAGGGTATGATGGTCAAAATTACAATGATTTTTTTCTTTCGGTTTTTTGTAATAGATATTGTAAATTGCTTGACAAACTGGGCAAATTCTTCGTCCAATAATTCTTTTGATTATTATATTTTCTTTTACACATAAATCAAAAACATAATCAATTTTGCAAAATTTATTCAAATATTTCGCTTGCTCAATATTACGCGGGTAACCGTCTAAAACAACATTTTTTTTCATTTTTTTCGTTAAAGTATTTTTGACAAGTTTATTTGTTAATGCATTATTTACAAGTTTTCCAGCATTAATAATTTTTTTTATTTTTTGTGCCAAAGGCGAATTTTGTTTTGTGATTTGGCGGAATAATTGTCCTGTTGCCAAGTGAAAAAAACCATATTCTTTTTCTAAAAAATTGGCAATTGTTCCTTTTCCTGTTCCAGGTGCTCCTAACAATAAAACAACCATTTTCTTTTACCACAACGATTTAATACCTTTTGTGGATTTATTGTTATTTGAATAATCGATATTCTTTTTTGTTATGTTATAGCCACTTGTTGTAGCAATCGATTTAATCGAGTTTAATAATTCGAGACAAGTGGTTACCATAATAATATTTGCCGTTCCACCTAGTGCCATACCGGTCGGAATTTTTGTTGTAAGGGAAATGATATAAGGAATAATCGCAATGATTGCTAAAATTGGACCACCAAGACAATTAATCCGGTAAAGAACGGTTGAAATGTGCTTTTCGGTATCATTTCCTAATTTAATACCAAGGATAAATTTTCCCGATTTTTGAAAATTATCAGCAATCATCATCGGATTTATTTGAACATATGAATAAAAAAAAGTGAAGATGATAATAAAGAAAAAGAAAATTACAATTCCCACTCAACTATTTAAAGTTAACCATTTTTCGATAAATCATCGTGGTCCATTATTTTTAAAAAATTGAGCTATTGTTCCTGGAATTGTGATTAAAGAAGAAGCAAAAATAACAGGGATAACACCAACAGAATTCAATTTAATCGTGAAAAAAGGCAATTGCTTTTTATCCAAAATTAGTCCTTGTCCCGTTTGTTGAATAGGAATTTTGCGAATTGTTCCGTTAGTAAAAATGATAAAGATGAGTAAAACAAGATAAATGAAAAGATACAAAAAAAACGACAAAAAAATCGTGATTTGATCACTATTTCGGTTTTGGCGAATAATCAAAAGTTTAATACTATTGAAAGCATAGTTAAAGTTTCGGTATAAAGATCCAACAATCCCCCCCAAAATTAAGGTTGTCATTCCGTTTCCAATTCCTCGTTTTGTAATCATATCACTAAAAAAAATAGCAATATATGTTCCAGCCGATAATAAAAACATTAAACTAATCAAATTTTGGATGGGGATGCTTCTTATCTCTTCACAACCAAAAATTTTAATACCACTACGTGAACCAGAAGAATTAGAATTTAAAATCATCGCCAAAATAGCATAGGATTGAATTAAGCAAAATGGTAAAGTTAAAAGACGGATAATAATTTCAATCTTTCGTTTACCATATTCTCCCGCACTAGCAAGATTTTTTAGTGGTTTAATCAGATCTGATGATAGTAATTGGATGATAATTTGTGCAGTAATATATGGACCTAAACCAATCGCGAAAATTGACATCTTATCAAATCCCCCCGCGGCCAACAAATCTATTGTTGATAAAAAACTTGTTTTAGCTTGTTGATGATAAGATTGGGGTAGGGTGATACCAGGCAATGTTATCATTGTTCCAATGTGATAGATAAGCATAAAAAACAAAGTAATGACAACGCCATGAATGATACTCTTGTTTTTTAAAATATTTCGGATTGTTAAAAAATGTTTTTGTTTAGTAAGAAAATTAACGTTATTTACCATCGAAAATTATTTATTTTTTTCTTTAATGATACCGTTAGCGGCTGTAATCATTTTCGTTGCTCCTGCACTAATTTTATTAACACAAACATTTATTTTTTTTGTCATTGGTTTTTTCCCAGCAATAATCTTGATTTTTGCTTTGGCATTTTTCGAAATAATTTTTGCCTTTGTTAAAGATTCCAAATTAATCTCTTCTAACGAAAATTTTTCTAATTCATCCGTTGTAAAAACGATATATTTATCTTGAAAATTAATATTAGTAAAACCAATTTTAGGAATTTTTCGGTATAGTGGCGTTTGACCACCTTCAAAGCCGGGACGGACATTACCACTTTTACGCGCATGTTGTCCTTTTTGACCACGTGTTGAGCGTTTACCCAAACCGGAACCATAACCACGACCAAGGGTCTTTGTTTTATGATTTCTTGCTCCTTTGACTGATTTTAATTGATGTAATAGCATTACTTACCTCGTTAATTATAGATTACAATTCTGAAATTTTTTTATCGCGCATTTTCGCAATATATTCAATTGTTTTTTGTGCCTTTAACCCATTAATTGTTGCTTGAATCATATTTGCAGGAGTATTTTTTCCTAAATTTTTTGTATAAATATCACTATAACCGGCTAATTCAATAACGGTTCGAACTGCTCCTCCCGCAACAATTCCTGTTCCTAATGGGGCAGGTTTTAATAAAATTTTTGCGGCGCAAGATTTACCGACAATGTCATGGTAAATTGATCCTTTTTTTGTCATGATTACCTTTGTCAAATTATTCTTGGCATTTTTTAAGGCTTTTTGCATTGCATTAGGAATTTCGATCGATTTTCCCATTCCAAAACCAACATTTCCTTTTCGATCACCAATAACAAGAAGTACAGAAAAACGCATTTTTCTTCCTCCTTTTGTTGTTTTATTTATTCGTTTAATTTTGACAACTTTTTGTTCAAAACCATCGGTTGCAAAATAAGATTTTTTTTGCCTTTTCGCAATAAAATTTCTATTTGATGAAAGTTTTTTTTCAAGAATATTTTCTTCGTGTGAATTAGTTTTTTGTTGTTGGCTTTCTTTTGGTTGTTTTTCTTTTTCTAAATTTTGGTTAGCACCTTTTTCTTTCGGTACAACTGTTTTTTTTATTTCGTTCGAATTATTATTGTTTGTTACTGTCATGATCAATATTTTTTAAAAATGCAAACCATTTTTTCGTGCGGCATCGGCTAAAGCAGCGATGCGACCATGATATTTATTTCCCCCACGATCAAAAACAATTTTCGTAATTTTTTTTGCTAATGCTTTTTGGGCAAGGTCGGCACCAACTTTTGCACAAGATTCTTTATTTCCATTTTTAAGTTTTAATTGTAACGAAGAACTACTAACTAAAGTAACACCTTTTTCATCATCAACGATTTGCGCAAAAATATTCGCATTTGTTTTTGTTACAATTAAACGTAACGGATTATTAGCATATTTCCTTATTTTTTTTAGACTACGAATGTGCCTCATTTGGCGCTTTTCTTTTCGAGTTTGTGCAAACTTTTTCATCTTTAACAATTATACTTTCTATTTCTTTCCTTTTGTTGGTGTAGCGCTTGTTCCGGCCGCAACTTCTGCTGTTTTACCAACTTTACGAATAATTTGCTCACCAAGATACATAATTCCTTTTCCTTTATATGGTTCGGGTTTTTTTAATGACCTAATTTTTGCGGCAAATTCACCAACAGCAACTTTATCATAACCACTAATTTCGATTTGTGTTGGACTAGAACAAATAACTTTTAGAATTTTTGGAATCGGTATTGTTACTAAATGACTATAACCAATTGCTAAGACTAAATTATTTTGCTCGATTTTTGCTTTATAACCAACTCCAACGATTTTAAGAATTTTCTTATAACCAACTTTAACACCAATAACCGCATTATTTAAATTTGCATTAATTGTTCCATGCAACATTTTTGTATGTTTTTCGTTGTTGGCACGAGTTACTTTTAATTTATTATCAATTTGTTCGATTTTTATTATTTGGGATGGATAATCAACTTTTAGTTCACCCAAAGGACCATTAACAATAACATCATTTTTGTTAATTGCAATTTTAACTTCTTGCGGTAAAGCAATTAATTTATTTCCTTTATGTGACATTTTTTATTCTTAAAACATTTATTACCTACCAAAGATAGGCAATAATTTCTCCTCCTACATTGTTTTTACGAGCTAATTTATCAGTAATTATTCCTTGGGTTGTTGAAATAATAGCAATACCTAAACCATTTAAAACTTTGGGGATTTTTTTTGCTTCTTGGTAGATTCGTAGCCCCGGTTTAGAAATTTGTTTAATTCCATTGATAACAGGAATACGATTTTTATATTTTAATTTAATATATGTGAATTGCTTTTTACCATTTTTCTTTTTTGCTTTAAATACTTTTTGTTCAAAACCCAAAATATATCCTTCTTCTTGCATTATTTTCAAAATATTCGTTGTTAGCGAAGAGGTTTGAATTTTAACATAAGGTAGTTTCGCCCTATTAGCATTTTTAATTTTACAAATTAAATCAGCAATTGGATCCATGTACATAACGATTTACTATCACGAAGCTTTTTTTACTCCGGGTAAAGCTCCTTTATAAGCAAGTTCACGGAAGCAAAGGCGACACAAACCATATTTGCCAATAACCCCATGAACCCTCCCACAACGAACACAACGATGATATTTCCTTGTAGAATATTTAGGTTTTTTCATTGCTTTAATCCGTAAAGATTTCTTTGCCATACTCTTGTTTATTTATATTACTTTTTTTTAATAAAAGGAAAACCAATTGCAGATAAAATTGCCATGGCTTCACTATCTTTTTGGGAAGAAGTAACAAAAGTAATATCAAAACCACGAATTTTTTTGATGTCATCATAGTTTATTTCGGTGAAAATATTTTGTTCTTTTATTCCTAAAGTATAATTACCACGACCATCAAAACTTTTTGGATTAAGTCCTTTAAAATCACGAACACGTGGTAAAGCGACATTTTTTAATTTTTCAATAAAATTTCACATTTTTTCTTTACGTAATGTAACTTTTACACCAATTTCTTGATTTTGGCGCAATTTAAAAGTAGCAATGGCTTTTTTGCTTTTTGTTTTTATTGGTTTTTGCCCAGTAATTAATTGAATTTCGTTAATCATACTTTCAACGAATTTAGAATTACTTGCTCCATCTCCAACGCCAGCATTAATGACAATCTTATCCAAAGTCGGTACTTGCATTATTGTTTTATAATTAAAATTTTGCATTAATTTTGCTTGGATGATTTGTTTATATTTCTTTGTTAAGATGTTCATTTTATTTTTTTACTACTTCCACAATTGTATTTGTTTTTTTAAAAAAACGAACTTTTGATCCTTTTTTATCAAAAATAAATTTTACCTTATCAATACCCCGTGTTGCTTTTTTATTAATAAGCGCTAATTTTGCTCACGGTAATCACATTTCTTTTTCTTTAATTTCACCTTTATTATTATTAGATGGTTTTAAATGTTTTTTAACTTTATTGACGCCTTCAACAAGAGCTTTTTGTTGTTTCGGACAAACTTTAATAATTCGACCCTCTTTTCCATAAATATTACTATCACCGGAAATAACACGAACATAATCACCAAGTTTAATTCTTTGCATTTTTTCTTCCCTTTTATAGCACTTCAGGTGCTAATGAAATAATTTTTATAAATCCTTTTTCTCTTAATTCTCGTGCAATAGGACCAAAAATTCTTGTTCCTTTTGGTGTTTTATCTTCTTTTATTAAAACACAAGCATTATCGGCAAAACAAATTTTTGTTCCATTTTTTCGCCTAATACCTTTTTTTGTTCGCACAATAACAGCCAATGACATTTCTCCTTTTTTCACTTGCCCATTAGGAAGCGAATCTTTGATCGAAATTTTGACAATATCACCAATATTGCAAGTTTTTTGTCATGAATTACCTAAAATTTTAATGACACCTACTTCTTTTGCCCCGCTATTGTCCGCAACGTTTAATCTTGTCATAAATTGAATCATTGTCGTTACTCCTGTAATGCTTTCTTAATAATTTTTTCTAAATAAAAATGTTTCGTTTTGGAAACGGGTTTGCATTCGCAAATTTTGACAACATCATTTAAATTTGCAACATTTTGTTCGTCATGGGCAGCATATTTTTTATGTTTAATGACCATTTTCTTATAAAGATGGTGACGAAACTTATTTTCGACTTTTACGGTAATAGTTTTTTTATTCTTTGTTGAGACCACAACTCCAATAAAAGATTTAATATTTTTTTTCTTTTCCATTACTTTTCTTTACCTTTTTTAATTGTATGTTGTTTTTTTGTTACTTCAAGATTTTTTCCTTCTTTGCTGGGTTTGTTTGAAATAATTTTTTTTAAAGTATTAGTAATTTGTTTATCATTAACAATTGTTGGTTGATTTTTTTTGTCATAAAGAACAACACCATAGGAAGTTAAACATGCTTTGAAGCCCCGAATCGTCAATTCCGTTAATATTTGGGCAATCATCTTGCGCATTTGTTTCAAAAGATCAAGTTTTTCCAATTCTCCAGAAGACATTTTAAATTTTGCCTCAAGTAATTTCGTCTTTAATTGAGCAAGTAGGGCACAAAGTTGTTCGTTTGTATTTTTTTTAAGTTCGCTATTCATTGCCTTCTTCCCCTTTCTTTACAACTTTGCAAAGAACATTTAATTTATTTCCCGCTTGTTTTAAAGCCTTTTTCATCATTTCAGGTGCCATTTGGCCTAACTCAAACATAATTGTTCCGGCTTTGACAACCGCTACCCACTCTTCTGGATTACCTTTTCCTGAACCCATTCGAACTTCTAAAGGCTTTTTTGTTAGCGAAAGTTGGGGGAAAATTCGAATTCACATTTTACCTTTTTTTTCTTGATCAATAAAATGGGACAAAACAACCCGTGCCGCTTCAATTTGTTTTGCTTTTACTCAATTTCCGGTTGTTGCTTTTAAACCATATTCACCAAAAACAACATATTTATTTCCTTTTGCCTTTCCTTCATATTTTGTACGATGTGGTTTACGATATTTTACACGTGCTGGTTGTAACATAATTATTCACCTTCCTTAGGCAATTTTAAAACATTTTGTTCAAAATTTTTTGTTCGTCATTTTTTTGGATTAGAGGTGAACGGTTTTTTATTGTTTTTTTTAAAATATTCGCCCTTATTAATTCAAACTTTGACACCAATTGTTCCATATTTTGTGTGGGCAATTTCAAAAGCATAATCGATATTAGCACGTAGTGTTGATAGCGGAATCACACCTTCAGAATAACCTTCTTCTCGTGCCATTTCAACACCACCTAATCGTCCGGAAACATTTGTTTTAATCCCTTTTACCCGCCCTTGTTGCAAAGCTTTTTTAATTGCCATTTTTTGTGCAATACGGAAAGAAACTTTTTTTTCAATAGCATTAGCAATTTCGCGAGCAATCAAACGTGCTGAAGCAGCCGTATTTTCAAATGTAACAACATTAAGACTAACAGTAATTTTTCGTCCAACAATTTTATTGATCGCTAAGGTTATTGGTTTAATATTAGCATTATCTTTACCAAAAATTAAACCAGGCTGACCGGCAATAACATCAACAACGATTGCTTTTTGGGTTCGTTCAATTTTTGTCTCAACAATTTGGGCCAATTTATAGTTAGCCAAAAGATAATTTCTAATTTTTTCATCTTCAATAATTCATTGAGCAGTTTGGCGTGCATCATTAGCCTCTCATTTTGAAATTCATGAGCGATTAATACTTATCCTTAATGCATTTGGATTGACTTTTTGACCCATTATTTTTTTCCTTCTTTCTTTATATTGCTTTTATTTTTGCCATTGACAAATTTTTGTTTTTTTTGTTTAATAAGCAACAAATCTTTTTCTTTTTCATTCGGATCATCCGAAAGAATAACTTTCAAGTGACAATGGCGCTTTTTAATTACATTGCTTGCTCCTTTTGCTCGTGGCACCATTCTTTTATAAGTTTTTCCTTGTCCAACAATTGCATTGTAAACATATAAATTCTTATTATCCATAGCATGATTATTTGTTGCATTTGCAATTGCCGAAGCCAATAATTTATTTAAAAATTTCGCTGTTTTCTTTTGCACATTTTGTAAAATTGTCAAAGCATCATTAACTTTTTTTCCACGAATTAAACGACAAACAAGATTTGCTTTGCGGTAGGAAACATTAACGTTGTAAACAATCGCACAAGTTTTCATTATTTTTTACCCTCTTTCTCAGCATCTTTAATCGCATCACTTGCCTTATTATTTGAAGAGTGTTGTTTAAAAATTCGTGTTGGGGCAAATTCACCAAGTTTATATCCAACCATGTTATCGGTGACATAAACACTTGTAAAATTTTTACCATTATGAACTTGAAAAGTAAAACCGACAAAATCAGGGAAAATTGTACTTCTTCGTGACCAAGTTTTAATTGGTTTTTTCTTTTGTGTTTTTTTCATTAGTTGTACTTTTTTCATCAAACTTTTTTCGACAAAAGCACCTTTTTTATTACTTCTAGACATTATTTAACCTTTCGATTACGAACAATCATTTTATTTGAATAACGACGCTTATTACGCGTTTTTATACCCATATGACGTTTACCTCATGGTGTTCGTGGAGCATCTTTACCAATTGGTTGACGTCCTTCACCTCCCCCATGTGGGTGATCATTTGGGTTCATTGCAGAACCACGAACCGTTGGTCTAACACCCAAATGGCGATTTATTCCGGCCTTTCCTAAATTAATCACATTGTGCTCGGAATTAGAAACAAAACCAATTGTTGCTCGGCATTCGTTACTAATTTTTCGTACTTCACCAGAAGCTAATTTAATTAGCATAAATTTATTCGTTTCGTCATGGCCTAAAACTTGTGCCGCTGTTCCCGCAGAGCGAATTAATTGTCCTCCATGACCTTTATTTAATTCAACATTATGAATGAAAGCACCTTCCGGGATATTTTGAATTTCCATACAATTACCGACTTTAACTTCAACTTTTTTTCCAGAAATAATTTTTTGCCCAACTTTTATATCATTAGGCGTAAGAATGTATTTTTTTGCACCATCTTGATAAGTAACTAGTGAAATAAATGATGAACGATTAGGGTCGTATTCAATTGTTTTTATTGTTCCCATAACATTATCCTTATTACGTTTAAAATCAATTTCACGTAATTTTTGTTTATGCCCCCCCCCATGATGACGGATCGTAATTTTTCCTTGGAAATTTCTTCCTGAAACATTATGACTACCCTTAGTTAAAGATTTTAAAGGTTTTTTTGTTGTAAGACGTTTTTTATAATTAACCCTTACATACATTCTTTTTCCACTTGAACGAGGTTTATTATATTTTAGTGCCATTATTTCTTATCCCCAATATTTTCTATTTTTATTGATTTTTCTTGCTTTTCATTATGTTTTTTTTCTTTTGCCGAAAATTCACTAACATTTATTTCTTTTGCTTTTTTGTTAAGTGTTGACTTTTGTGGTTGTTTTACCATTTTTTCTTGTGCTTCTTCTTTTGTAATTGCAATGTCTTTTCCTTTTGGTAAACAAATGTAAGCAATTTTTATTATTTTTGTTTTTCCTGGATATTTTGTTCCGAGTTTGGTTGCTGTTGGTTTACGAATCATGGTCATAATTTTTAAAGGTTTAATATTAAAAATCGTTTCAAAAGCTAAAGCAATTGTTTTTTTATTTGTTTTTGGTGCAACCAAAAAAGCATATTTTTTATTTGTATCTGAACGTTTTGTATATGTTTTTTCAGTTAAATAAGGTTTTAAAATAATATTTGTTAACTGCATAAATTATCCAATCCTTTCCATAATCTTTTTTAAAGCTTGATTTTGAAAAACAATAAAATTTGCTTTTAAAAGGTCTTGTGTTGAAATTTGATTTCAATTTTTTCCAACAACCTTTTCGATATTTTTAACTTTTTTAATGATCAAATTATTAATGGTGTCGAAAACAAATAATACACGTTTGTTAATCATTTTTTTTGCTTCTAAAAATTTAGCAAAATCTTTTGTATGAAGTTTTTTTTCTTTTGCAACAAAATCATCATCTAAAGCACATATTGCATTTGCATTAAATTTAATTGTCAATGCTGATTTCAAGGCAATTTTAGCAATTTTTGCATTTAGCTTTAATTTATAATTACGATTTGATTTTGGTCCAAAACAAACACCACCCCCGACCCAATGAGGATTTCGGATTGAACCTTGACGAGCACGACCAGTGTGTTTTTGTGCAAAAGGTTTTTTTCCTCCACCGGCTACTTCGCTTTTCGTCAATGTCGAATGAGTGCCCTGCCTTTTTCCAGCATTTTCTGCAATTATTTGATCAAACATTGCTTGTTGGTAAATTTTTTTGGATAAACAATTGTCGTTAATTTCAATTTGTTTAATTGTCGGATTGAATAAATCAAATAAGTTAATTTTCACCATAATTATTTATCCCCACTTTTTACGACTATTTTTTCTTTTTGTTGTGGTGGAATAATCTTGCCTTGTTGGTCAGGACTAATTTTGCTTTGTTCATTTTTTTTCATATCATCACCAATTGGAGAAGTTGCAGAAATTGTTTTGCAAATCAAATTAGGAACAACAATTGCTTTTTTGTTTTTAACTGAATTTTTAATTTTTAAAATTTGATTAATTGGACCAGGAACACTTCCTTTAATTGTAATCGTATTATTATCTTTATCAACTGCTAAGACCAATAAATTTTGAATAGTAACTTTTTCACAACCATAATGACCAGACATTTTTTGTCCTTTCTTCACACGTTGCGCTTGACTTCCTCCGCGACCAAATGCGATTGAACCTTGATAACGATGTGGGTAACCAGCGCCATGACTTAATGGACCAATTTTAAAATTCCATCGCTTGATCGCACCCGTAAAACCATGACCTTTTGTTTTACCTTGCACATCAACAAATTCACCCGGTTTAAAACATTGATCAACCTTAATCTCTTGTCCAACTGTATAACCACTTACATTAGAAAATTCGTGGATATATTTATAAAATTTGTCATAATTATTCTTCTTAAAAATTCCTTTTTGGCAACGATTAAGTTTTTTTTCTTCGATTGTATCAAAAGCAATTTGAATAGCATCTAAACCATCTTTTGCTTTTGTTTTAACTTTTATTACTTTATTTGGTTCACAATGAATAATTGTAACTGGGTATAGATTACCACTAGGATCAAACAATTGCAACATTCCAACTTTTTTTCCTAAAATACAATTCATTGTCACACCTTAAAATTACAATTTAACTTTTATCTTAACGGATGCAGGAATGATTAATCTTTTTAAATTATCTAAAATCGGCGTACTAATATTTTCTAGAACAATCAACCTTTTATGGGTGCGTTTTTCAAATTGTTCCATTGCTGGTTTATTTACGTGGGGTGAGCGACAAAAAGTAAAAATAACTTTTTTTGTAGGAAGTGGAATGGGACCTTTTATATCACAATCATTATTCCTAGCGATTTCAATGATTTTTTTGATTGATAAATCAAGAGCTTCTTGATCGTATGAAAATAATTTTATCCTTAATTCTTTTTCCATAAAAATAACATTTAAACAATAAATAACAATATCCACAAAATGCTTCTATGTTTAAATAATTGAGTGGTATCATTATACTATTAATATAGCAATTTTATTCTATTATATTTTTGTCATAAAACGATAAAAACTTAAAAGTATTGCTTTAAGTCACACCAATTTGGTTGACATAAATAATCACTTATTGTTAAATTTTTATTATTAACGATGAAAAAGGCAAATTTCTTGCAATCGCTGATGATTACTTTATCAATAACTGGCGGTTTTTCGCAATCTAAAATAACGGTATACAATGAATTACAACATTTAAAGGCAGTACCAATCATGCAACATTTCTTGCCTAACGTAATTCGTTTAATATTTATACAATTACAAAAGATTAAATTGCCAATAATTTCTGTGTTATCAATTAATGGTAATGTGAGATTGTAGCAATTCATAAAACAGCTTTGTTTAATTTCTTTAACATTAACATCTAGCTCTTTAAGATTTTTACATCATCCAAAAGCGTATTCTCCAAAAAATTCTAAATCATTTTTTAAAATTAGGGTTTGTAAATTTAAATTTTCTTCTGCGGCACGATCCGCAAAACCCTTAATTTTTTTTCCTAAAATTTTTTTATCTTTTTCTCACTTGATTTCACAAACATTTTTGTCGACATTTGTTGCGATTCAATCATCTTTCTGATTTTTTCGTATAAATGTTATTCCATCTTCTTTGTATTCAAGATCTTCAATTATTTTTATTTCAATTAATTTTTGGGCAGTGATATTTTTATCAATTTTGGAAGTAGCAGTAATCGTTAAAAAATAATTTCCAATATAACTTTGATCAATAAATTCCGAAAGATAAATGAAATAATTATTCGTATTAGCATTTTTTTCAATTTTTAAAATTGGATTACCTTTCATGTCAATTGTCTTATTGTTCGATGAAATATGCAATGTAATATCGAGATCGCGATTGATAAAAATATCGTTATGTTGATCATTTATCATTTTAAAATCAAATTTTTGAATAATACTTCCACAATTTATTGCGCCAAAATAAACATCATTTAAATTTTGAAAAGTAATTTTTTGCGGTGGATAAATTGGTTTGAAAATTTTTGCTTTTATCTCTTTTTCTTTGGAAATAATTTTATTATTAAAATCACTTATTGCCTTGATTCCAAAAACATATTCTCCTGGCATTTTTATTTCCTTATCACTAATTACCAAACGCTTATTTTGAATCGACAAACATTTATTTAATTCTTTATTCGAACAATTAAGAGAAAAATGAACATCTTGATCAACATTTTCATTTTCATTATTTTTGCAAATTGTTTTTAATTCATCGCTTGTTCAGCCCTCATCACTTTTAATTTCAATTTGATCGAAATCATTAACAATTTCAACCGAATTGGGAATTAAATTTTTTGTCGGTTTTGTCCGTCAATTTAATAAACACAAAAAAACAATAATTCATATTGCATTGGAACAAAGTAAAATTAACCAATTCTTTTTTATTTTCACTAACTATAAATTAGTCAATAAATTTTTAATAAATGCGAAATTATTTTTTGTATTGTCGGATGATTGATCAAAACTTATTTAAAACAAATAAAGTGCACTCATATTGAATTTCATTGCGATTTGCCGCAAATTGTTTTTGATAGAAAAAATCGTATTTCTTATCAAAAATATAAATTGCAATATAGGCGATGCCACTTTGTTTATTTTCATCAGGGTTTTTTAAACTCGCATTGCCAGTTATTGAAATAGCAATATCACTATTAAATTTTGCTTGTGTTTTTTTTGCCATTTCATCAGCGCATTGCTGACTAATCGTGCCATAGTTAGCAACAATTTTTTCATCAACACCAACAATATTTATTTTGCTTTTTTTGCTATACGAAACATATCCACCAAGAAAAACATTACTTGCATGTTCGATTTCGACAAGTTTATTGGCAAGTAATCCTCCCGTCATTGATTCACATGTTGCAATTGTAAGTTTTAATGTGATAAGCTTTTTAATAATTTGTTCACTAATTTTTTTCATTTTTTCTTTTCGTGTATTTAGTAATTTCTATTGTATAAATTAGACCAGAAATTGTTGTTGCACTTGTTGCTAAAAAAATGAAAAAATTTTGCAAGAGGTAATAAACAATGAGTGTACTTTCTTCCCTTTTAATTGGGAAAAGAAAAAAAATTATCGTCAATCCTACCATTTGTAAAACGGTTTTAGTTTTTCCTCAAATATTCGCGCCAACAATGATATTACAACTAGCAGCATAAGATTTGTATCCATCGACAATGATATCACGAGCAATATTAATTAATGTAAGATAAAAAGGAATGTATGTTTTAATTGTAAAACTAATTAAGATTGAATTAACTAAAATTTTGTCAGCAATCGGATCTCAAATCTTACCAAAATTTGAAATTAAATTATTTTTTCGTGCTAAGTAACCATCGAAAAAATCGGTTAAAATAGCAATAACAAACAATATAGCCGCAAGAAAAGAAAACAAATAAATTTTTGCTAAAACAATCTTTTGTTGGAAAGAAAAATTTAATTGATAAATAAGATATTTTTCTTGTTGCAAAAAAATAGAAATAACAATTAGTGGTGTTAGCAATATTCGAAAAAATGTGAAACAATTAGGTATATTTTTATGTTTTTTTTTTATTAATTTACAATGTGTCATTAGTATTTTAAATAACCTTCATATCGGGGAAAAGGAATAACATCTTTAATATTATCAACACCGGTAATAAACATTAAAATTCTTTCAAATCCTAATCCAAAACCGGCGCTTTTATAATAACCATATTTTCTTAAATCAAGGTACCATTGTAATGGTTGGGTAGAAATATTTTTTTGGTGGCATTTTTCAATAATTTTTTCATAATCGTCCTCCCGTTGACTACCACCAACAATTTCCCCAACACCTGGAACTAATAAATCAACGGCTGCTACCGTTTTATTGTCTTTATTTTGTTTCATGTAAAATGATTTTATTTCACTTGGAAAATCATATAAGAAAATTGGGGCATTAAAATAAAATTCGCATAAATATTTTTCATGTTCAGCGGCTAAATCCTTACCAAAGAAAATGTCGCAATCAAAAAATTTGTGTCCTTTTGCACATGCATCTTTTAAAATATCAATTGCTTTTTTATAAGGCAATTTTATAAATTTTGTAGTAATCAATTTTTGTAAAGTTGCAACCATATTTTTTTGTGTTTTTTGCGCGAGATAATTAAATTCATCTTGACATTTATTTATCGTTTTTTTAATAATCATTTTAAACATCTGCTCAATTATTTTCATTAATTCTTTTAAATTGCAAAAAGCAATTTCTGGTTCAATCATTCAAAATTCAGCTAAATGACGATGGGTGTGACTTCTTTCGGCACGAAAAGTTGGGCCAAACGTGTAAACTTTTTTTAACCCCATACTCATTGCTTCAGCATTTAATTGACCAGAAACAGTCAATGTAGCAATTGTTGGAAAAAATGGATTATTTTTATCATCAACAATTTTAAAATTTTCCCCTGCTCCTTCGCAATCGTTATTCGTTAAAATAGGTGTTGCAACATAAGAAAAACCTTTTCGATGGAAGAAATCATGGATCGAAAAAGCTAATTCACTACGAATTTTCATTATCGCTTGTTGAAATTTTGTTCGGATTCGCAGGTGGGCAATATTTCGTAAAAATTCATTAGTTTGCTGTTTATTTTGTACAGGAAAATCAATTCCTTGCTTCAAAAAAACAATTTTTTTTGCTAATATTTCTCAGGGTGTTTTTTGATTATTTGTTTGTTTTAAATCACCAACAACTCTTATTGCCGAAGAAAATTTATAATTTTTGATTTGTTCGAAATTATGCAAATTTTCTTGTTTACAAATCACTTGCAAATTATTGATCGTTGTTCCGTCATTAATTTCAAGAAAAATTATTTTTCCATTATCACGATTAAATTTAATTCATCCGTCAACACATAAATTTTCACAATTCTTTTTTTTTATGAAAATTGTTTTAATTTCGATTTTTTTCATGTTATTGATGACAAAAAAACGTTAATATTATTATACGAGAACGATAGTAATACTATTTTTTGTAAACTTTAACTAAAGCGGGTTTTAAAATATAATCGTATAATTTATAACCATTATTCACTACTTCAGCAATTGTGTTATCTTTTTTTGCTGGCTCGGAAAAAGAAATGGTTTCAGCACATTCCATTGTTTTGGCATCAAATTCTTGTCCAACAATTGGCTTAATCGGGTTAATATTTAATTTTGCCAATAAATTAATAAACATTGTCAAAATCAATTTAAAACCTTTTTGATAATTAATTAATTTTTCGTCATTTAATTTAAAATTGCAAGCAATTTCCATTTGATTAATAATATTAATTAATTCCAAAGCCTGATCCTTAATTGCATATTTTTTTGCTTGCGCTAATTCATTTTTGCTCTTAACTTCCAATTCCTTTATTTTTTTTGTCAATAAATCATTTGCATCTTTCGTTTTTTTTGTAATCAATTCCTTAAATTGTTCGTTATGTAAATTCATTTTTTTCCTTAATTTTTCTAGATTTTCATTTTGTTGAAGAATAATTGCTTGTTTTTCAATCATTTCTTTTTGTATTTGTTCATATTTTTTTGTTAGTGATGACAATTTTTCGTGTAATTGTTTATCATTTTTTTCGTTATTTTGTTGTGTTTGTTGCTTTGTTTTATTATCTTTTTCCATTATTCGATCTCCTTTGCTACTTTATTGTAGTATTTTTCAACTTCGTTATTTTTATTATCCTTTAAAATTGTTTTTAGAGTCTTAATTGTTTCTTGATCATAGTTTGTTGGTGTTGCATATTTAATGATGGCAATTAAGTCACCATTAGATGCAGAAAATAATTTTTGTTTTAAATTTTTTATTCCGGCATTTGATATTTTAATTTCGGTACCGTCACGAGTTTGTGGTAATAACTTTATTGTTTTACTTCCATAAGGAGTAGGAATTTTTACTTCACCACCAACAATTGCTTTTAATGGGTCAACAAGAACATCAATATAAATTAAACTTCCTTGTTTTGTGAAGTATGGTGATGGCTTAACATGAACAGTAATATAGAGATTACCATAATTTTCTTTGTAATTATTTCCTTTACCTTGTTCAACAATTATTTGTCGATTATCAATTCCTGGTTTAATTTCAATTTCAAAATTTTTAAAAGATTCTAAATATTTTTTTCCTTGACATTTTTTACAAATCTTTTTAATAATTTTTCCTTCACCATGGCAATAAGGACAAGTAATTTGCGATTGCATAATTCCAAACATTGTACGTTTTTGTTCAATCACTACACCACTACCACCACAATGAGGACAAGTAATAATACTATCTTTATCATTACTTGCTCCTGTTCCATTACAAGCATCACACGTTGTTTTTACTTTTATCGTAAGATCTTTTTTACAGCCCAAAATAGATTCAATAAAATTAATCGTAATCGATGTTTGTAAATTTAATTCATAAGGGATAATTTCACGTTTTCTTCGATTGGATCTTGACGTTTTTCTTCGGCCAAATAAATCGGCAAAACTAAAATCACTTTCTTCTTCATCATCACCACCAAACGAAAATTTTACATTTCCACTTCCACCAAAAAATTGGTTAAAAATATCCATTGGATCAACATTTGTTTGGGAAAAACCACCTTGATTTAAACCCTCGTGTCCAAATTGATCGTAAGTTTGTTTTTTCTGCGGGTCAGACAAAACCGAATAAGCTTCGTTAATTTCTTTAAACCTACTTTCGGCATCAGGTGATTTATTACGATCAGGATGGTATTTCATCGCTAATTTCCGAAAAGCTCTTTTAATTTCTTGTTCGGTTGCATCGCGCGAAATTTCTAAAACTTCGTAGTAATCGCGTTTTGTTGCCATACTAAAATTATACTAAAATTTAGCACTCTTTTTCAAAAAGTGCTAACGATAAAAATTATTCGATTTCTTCGTCGAATTGGTTGTCTTTTGCTTTCTTTTCTAATTTATCTGTTGAATAAGAAATATTATCATCAAATTCGGATAAGTTGTTGGAAAAATTTTTTAGATCATCTTGTTTATTATTATCGGTAAAATTAAAAGAAGGATCATTATCAAAATCTGTTTTTATTTTTCCCGAAATTAATGCCGATAGAGATAATTGCTTTTCATCACTAGAATTAATTCCTGAAACCAAAGATAAAGAACTATTTTTTGTAACACTAATAAAACTCTTACGGATATCTTCAATAATGTTAGAAGCAGTTTCATTAGAAATTTTTAAATTAATAATAATGTTTTTTGCTTCAACAATATCAATATCACTATAACTTTCACTAATCGATTTAATTATTTGTTCCAATAATTCAGTTTTTTGTGTATTTGTTTCATTAAAAATAGTTTTCATCATCATGAAAAATTTGTTTTTTGTAAAAAAGTTTTTTAGATCGGCAAAATCAATATTAATTTGCGAAGGATTAAAAATAATGTCAACAATTTCTTCAATGATATTAGCAATTTTATCATTTGCCTTTTCGTAAGCATGGATGAAACTTATACCTTTTTCATTATTAATAATTTTTTCATTACTAATTGTTGTGATCGAATTACAATATTCTTTAAGTTTTGTCAAAGCATTATAAGCATTATTGTAAACATGATTTCCTTCGCAAACTAAAGAAGGCATAGTAATAATACCAACGGTCAATATTCCTAATTCTTTTGCAATCTTTGCCAATTCTGGTGCTCCACCTGACCCCGTTCCTTTTCCCATTCCAGCAATGATAAACAAAATATCAGTGTTTTTTAATTCGTCTTTGATTGCTTCACTATCGTGTTTAATCGCATTTTGACCAATAATTGGATCACCACCTGAACCATAACCAGATAAATTTTCTTTGTCAAGTAGATAAATATTTTCGATATTTGCCCCCAAAAGAAGTTTTAAAGAATTTTTGTCAGTATTAAAAGCGTATAAAGATGCTGATTTTTTTACAATTGGATGCTTTTCAGCAATATTTTTAATAATATTACAACCCGCTCCACCAATTCCAATAACTTTGATATTAAAAGTATTTTTATCATTTATCTCATCATCAAGATTGAAATTACAAAACTTTTTGTGTTGGTTTGAAGTTATATTTTGTTCCATATTAATATTTATACTTTCATTTTGTTTATTTTGATCATTTATTGTACTATCGTAAATGATAAAATTTTTCTTATTGTTATTTTCCATTGTTTTTTTTCTTTCTTAAATCTTATTTTTCACCAAAATAAGGGAAAATAAAATCATTTTTTGGGATATATTTTTTGGCAAAAAAATCTTGCTTTTCTTCAATTTTAATTATGTTATTTATTACGATTTTTTGTTCCAATGTTATATTTATCAATCATGTGAAATCAAAATTTTGTTGATACGAAGAAAAATTATGTGTTGTTAAGAATTTGATTAAATTACTATATTGGTTTGTTCCGACGAAATATTTTTGATCGCATAATGCAAGATTTAACGATCTAAAACATCGATCTAATTCTTTTGTAAAATAGAAGTTAAACTCGTTTAATAGTGCACTTGCGTGAATAAAATTTGGTGTTGACATTGTTGAAGTAAGATTTGTCGCTACCTTTATATTATCATTAACATTTAAAATGGTTTTGTTAAGCAATGTCAACATTGTTTCAATTTTATCGTTTGATAAATTAAAAAATTTAGCGATTTTATTATGAATATAATCACTATCAAAGTCTGTTGTCTTAATGTCAATAAGTTTTGCCTTTTCATATTTTCCAATAATGATTTGTTTATCAATAATTTTGACGAATACTTCTTGTCCAATATCTTGATTGAATAGCAAATTATAAATATTGCTAATATAAGTAATTTTCACATGACTTTGTTTTATTGCTTCGATGTAATATTTATATTTTTCGTATTTTGTAACAAAGGCAGTATAGTTGCAAATAGCATTGTTATCATTATTGATGAAATTTTTGATGCTAATTTCATTAACATAGCAATTTTCTTTATTTAATGTGGTAGTAATTATTTTTTTTGCTTCTTCAATATCACGACAATTATTAATTTTGATGTTTGTAAAATCAATTTTTGAAATATTTGGTTCATCAAAGATAATGGTAATTTTGTCAATTATTTCGTTTAAAAAAATTGAAGCTTTTGTGAACAATTCTCTTACTTGATGCGCAAAGTTTGAAAGAATAATTTTTTGCGAAAAATTGTAAAAAACAATAATCTTGTTGGTAACGATTTTGAAAACAATGAATATTAATTTATTGGAATAAATAAAAAGAATTTTATATTTATGATTTAGCATATTTTTTGTAATACTCGCAATTTAGCACTATGAGACTTGTGATTTTTCGCAATTTCGGTTTGTGTAGGAATAATGGGCTTTTTTGTGATTAAATAATAGTTTGGTTTAATTTTTTGATATAGAGGAACATCATGACCATAAAAATCGTGGGTGGTAGAAATATTTTTAAAAAAATGTTTAACGATGCGATCTTCAAGTGAATGAAAAGTTATTACAGCGAGAATACCATATTTTTTCAACAAAGTTATCGCTTTTTCTAAGCCTTGTTTTAGGGTATTCAATTCATCGTTAACGACGATTCTTAAAGCTTGAAAATATGTTTTTGCCGGATGTTTACGATGGTTTGCACCTTTTGTTTTATCACAAATAATTTTTTGTAATTGTAATGTCGTTGTAATTGTTTTTTGTTTGCGGACTTTGATGATTTCATCTACTATTTTTTGCGGATTTTTTATTTCTCCGTACTTTTTAAAAATATCAATTAATTGCTGTTTTGTGTAAGTATTAATAATTGTTTTTGCGGTAAGTTTATTTTTTTGACTCATGCGCATATCTAATGGTCCATCAATCTTGTAACTAAAACCACGGTTTTGACTAGTAAGTTGATAATTACTCACACCTAAATCAAAAACAATGCCATCAACTTTTTCTTTTATTTCGTGGTCGATGCGAGTAAAATTTTCATTAAAAATTTTCACATTTTTATTTTTTTTAAATTTTTTTAATAAAAAATTATATGCCTCATAATCTTGCTCAAAGCAAAATACCTTTCCCCCTTCTAATTTATCAACAATTGCTTGACTATGACCACCAAAACCTGCAGTGCAATCAATGTAAGTTCCATTAGCAACAATATTCAAATTGCTAATAACTTCGTTTAAAAGAACAGGTGTATGGTAATTATTTAACATTTTCATCATCAATTTTTTCGGCGACTTTTTCAAACTCTTTATTTGTTGCATAGCAAAATTCTTTGTATGCCTTTATATCTCAAATTTCAATTTTATTTCCCATTCCGATAATCATGACATCTTTTTTAATTGAAGCCATTTCTTTTAAATTTGTTGGAAGTAAAATTCTTTTTGCTTTGTCGATTTCAACTTCATTGCTATTAGCAAGAATTTGTCGGGCTAAAATACGAGCATTTTTTTTGTTTTGTGAATATGAAAGAATTTGGTTAACTCTTTCATTAAAGTCACAACTAGTTCATAATTCCAAACATCCTTCAAAACCTTTTGTAACCATTGCTTTATTTTTTGTAAATTTTGTGAGAAATTTTGTTGGCAAAGTGAGACGATTTTTTGCATCAACACTATGTTTAAAAGAACCTAAAAAATATGTTTCCACTTTCTCCCACTTTCTCCCACTTTTTTTACACATTATATATAAAATATGAAAAATAAGTAATTTTTTGTTCAAAAATTACTTTTTATAAATCAAATTTCGCGATTTAATTAGTGAACATTTTCTTCAAAATTTTTGACAACAAAGTTGTATAAAACCAAACAAAAAGGATTTATAGGATATTTTTTATATTCAATCGTTCCAGCAATATCAATGTGTGTAAAACTTGGGCAATAATTAAACTCTTTTAAGAAAGCAGCTGCAAAAGAACTATCACTATGATTAATTTTCGAAATATTGGCGCAATCAGCAAAATTTGAAGATTGCTTAACCATTGTTGTGTGTGCTGGTAACAAAGGGATATTAACACAATATTCACCCGAATCGGTAAAAGACAATTTAATTTTATTTGCACTCATTTCTTCGGTTGATCAATAGGGGGTATTAATATCACCAAAATATCGTGCCGACAACCCAGTTAATGTTGAGATCGAAACTAATTTTGATAATTTATAGTTTTTTGAAAGATATGCAATAGCATCAGCTAAAATTAGTCTTCCTTCGGCATCAGTATTTAAAATTTCTACATTTTTTTCGTTATATGCTTGATAAATATCATGAACAATATAACTATTTTGGTTGATTAAATTTTTTACTAAAGGAATAGCACAAACAACATTAACTTTTTTCTTATTTTTTGCTAAACTAAAGATTGTTCCTACAACAGCAGCAGCCCCTGCCATATCTTGATTCATTCCAATCAAATATGGACTAGGCTTTAAACAATATCCACCGGCGTCAAAAACAACACCTTTACCAACTAGACCAACATTTTCACTACTTTTTGGATTATTTTTATATTCGATAAGAAGAAGTTTTGCTTCTTCATTACTTCCTTTATTTACCGCAAGGATTAAGTTTAGTCCTTTTTTTGTCATTTCATTTTTTCCTAATATTTTAATTTTCAAATTTTTATTAATTTTTTGTAATTTTTGGTTTGTTAATTGAACGAATTTTGCAATATTAACAAGATTTGATGGAGCAATTTGAAGATATTTTGCAATTTTTGTTCCACAAGCTAAAGTGTAAGCTTCATCGACAAGAGATTTATATGTGGGGGAAAAAATAATATTACTTTCATAATTAGTAGCATCCGTTTTGAAAGAAAAAATTTTTTCGTTGAAAAGAACAGCTTTATTTAAAATAATGTTGCAAATATTTTTCGCATATTTTTGGGGACAATATTTTAAGAAAGTATTCAAATCAATTGTGAGATTTTTTTCTTTATATGTAAAAAACAAAGCTGATATTTTTCATGTAAAAAAACATAAATCGAATTTTTTATCATTTGGACAAACCAAAACTTCAATTTCATTTTTATTTACTTTATGTGAAAATTGTTCATTTTTAGTGAATGTTGCTTCAACCGTAAATTTATCAACGGCTTTAAGCAATAATTGTTTTTCATTACTTTTTTGATTGAATTTCATTTTTCGCTTTTTTCTTTAGTATTTTCTGATATTTAAGATTAAGATATTTTCGTTTAGATTTTTGTTTAATTTTAAAAATTTTTTCTTTGATCTTTTTCTTATAACCAGGTTTAATTTTTTTATTTCTTGTCGTTGTTTATCGGTTAGCGGAACAAGATATTTAAAATTATCATCATCTTTTATTTTTTTTATCTTTTTGTGTTCTAACAATCAATAATTTCATTTAACATGTTTATTTAGTTTAGCAATTTTTTGCATATTTTCATGACAATAAATAACGAAACTACGACCAAAATTTTTATTTCGTGCACTTCTTCCACACCGGTGCAAATATCATAAATTTTGTTGTGGTAAATCATACGAAATAATATCACTCACATTTGGAAAATCTATTCCTCGTGCCATTAAATCTGAACAAACGAGATAGTTGTATTCGTTGTTTTTTAATTTTTGGAAAATTTGTTTACGAAAAGATTGATTTAACCCGCTATGAAGAATGGCAACATTTTTTTTCGTCTTAGATAATCATTGATAAATTTTTTCAACATCCTCTTTTTTATTAGCAAAAATAATGCAAAAATATGTTTCAAACGATAAAATAAATTCTTTTAATGTGAGGAATTGGTGTTGGTCGTTTTTTTTGTAAACAACAATATGCTTAATATGATTGTTGGTAAAAAGTTTTTTTGTCGTATGAATAAATTTTAACGGACTAGCAATTTTTTTATAAAAGTTAATTTGATCAATCGTAAGAGAAGCTGATAAAAAAATTTTTTTGATTTTTTGTTGTGATAACTTCATTTTCGTAAAAATGTTATCAATATCGTTCACAAAAGTGTTATCGAATAGCATATCTGCCTCGTCAAAAACAATCATTTTTAAGTATTTTCAATTTATTTTTGCAGATCTAATTTCATTTTTAATTGTGGCTAATGTCGAGATTAAAACATGACACGGTGCATCTAAAACACTTTGTTTTGTTAGTAAACCAATTTTAACTTTTTCATTAAATTTGGCAAATTTTTTAAAATTTTCATGTGTTTGTCATGATAACTCATGGGTTGGTAAAATGACAAGACATTGCAATTCTTGGCATTCACAATCAATATTATTCAAAACCGGAAGTAAATATGACAAAGTTTTTCCCGTTCCTGTTGGAGCAAAAATGATTGCATTGAAGGGACGAGAATTTAGCGTTTTAAACGAGGCTTCTTGGATTGGGGTAAGTCTTAAAAAATTATTTTTTTCTAATGCTTTTTTCAACCAAGATTTAATTGGTAATTCAGTGAAAAACATAACTAAAAAATAAAATTAATGATTTTATTTTTTACGTAAATTGTTTTTTTAATTTGCTTACTATTTAATATTTGTGATATTTTTGGAATTGTCAAAATTTTTTTAATTATTTCGTCTTGTGTCATATCAATATTAACGACAATCGTTGCTTTTAGTTTCCCATTAATTTGGATTGGTAAATTTATTTGTTTTGATACAAGAAAATCTTTCACAAATGTTGGTCATTTTTCCTCTTTTACAATTGATTTATTTTGGTCATTAATTATTTGTTGATAGAGATATTCGGCAAGAAAAGGAGCAAAACATGACAAAACCACTAAGAAATTAATTTGATATTTTTTATAGACAATTTTTTCCTTATAACAATAGTTAAGATATACCATCATTTTACTAATGGCAATGTTAAATTTATATGTTTCAATAGCATTAGTTACATCATAAATAAATCGGTGGTAAGTTTGAATTATTTCGTAAGATAAATCTTTTTCGCTTTTCACTATTTTTTGTGGCTTTGTCATAAAGTAATTGTAGACACGATCCAATCATTTTCTCGCTCCAGTCAAACCATTTTCACTTCATGGCAAAGTAGCAGTAATTGGTCCCATAAACATTTCGTAGATTCGTAATGCATCCGCGCCATAATCATTGACAATTTCGTTAGGATTTATTACATTTCCTTTTGACTTTGACATTTTTTCACCATTTGGTCCTAAGATCATTCCTTGATTAATAAGTTTAAAAAATGGTTCCTTCGTTGGAACAATTTTTAAATCGTAAAGAAATTTATGTCAAAAGCGCGAATATAAAAGGTGTAAAACTGCATGTTCTTGCCCACCAACATATAAATCGACTGGCAATCATTTTTTGAATCGTTGATAAGCTTTTGGACTGTTTAATGGCAAATATGTGTTATCGTCATTTTTTAAAAGATAAGCTAAATAATATCAACAACTTCCCGCCCATTGTGGCATTGTATTCGTTTCGCGACGATATTTTTTTCCATCTTTCGTGATATTAACCCATTGTTTTAAATTGTCAAGTGGACTACAACCGTTATCGGTTGTGTGAATATTTTTAATTAAAGGGATTGTTAATGGTAAATCATTCACTAAATGCGGTTTATTTTTATCATCAAAAATAATAGGAAAAGGTTCACCTCAATACCTTTGCCGTGAAAATATTCAATCTTTCAATTTATAATATTTCGTTTTTTTTCCAAATTGGTTTTTAATCAATCAATTAGATATTACTTCTTTTGCTTGCTTAGTGTTTAGACCATTTGCAATTCCACTATTTATGTGAATTCCATCAGTAGTAATGTATTGTTTGTCCCCCATAATAATGGGGATAATTTTTAATTTATGTTTTTTGGCGAATTCATAATCTCTTTTATCAGCGCTAGCAACTCCCATTACAATCCCTGTTGCATAATCGTTTAAAACATAATCAGCTAAATAAATAGGGATTTTTTCATTATTAATCGGATTAATAGCATAAAAACTAGTAAAAACACCAGTTTTATCGCGATTTTCCTGACGCTGTAAAATTGTTTTGTTTTTTGTTTTTTGACAATAATCATCAATACTTTTTTTGTTTTGATTGGTTATTAATTTTTTGACGATTTTGTTTTCTGGGGCGATGGCAAGAAAACTAACCCCATATAAAGTATCAACTCGCGTTGTAAAAACCTTTAGATTCAGATTATTTGTCGTTTTGAAATTTACGGTAAAACCAAATGATTTACCAATTCAAGTAGTTTGAATTGCTTTCAAACTCATTGGTCAATCAGTTAATTTTAAATCATTAATTAATCGATCAGCATATTTCGTAATTTTTAAAATTCATTGTTTCATTTTTTTCTTTACAACTGGATATTCACCCCGTTCAGAAACCATTAATCCATTTTTAATTAAGACTTCTTCATTTGCTAAAACAGTTTTTAATTTTGGACACCAATTAACTTCAATATTTTTGATTTCGGCTAATTTTTTTTCAAAAAAACGACTAAAAATTCATTGCGTTCATTTATAGTAATTGGGATCGGTTGTGTTAACCTCTTTTTTATAGTCAAAACTAAAACCCAATGATTGTAATTGTTTGCGGAAAACATCAATATTTTTTTTTGTAAATGTTGCTGGGTGATTTCCGGTACGTAGGGCATATTGCTCAGCCGGTAAGCCAAAGGCATCCCAACCAATTGGATGTAAAACATTAAAACCATTAAAGCGTTTAAAGCGGGCATAGATATCGGTTGCTGTATAACCTTTAGGATGGCCAACATGTAGACCTTGACCTGAAGGATACGGAAACATATCCAAAATATACATTTTTGGTAAATCTAAATCGGGATCAAAGTGGTAAACATCTTTTGCTAATCAAAAATTTTTGATAAAATTTTCAATTTTTTGGTGATTGTACATATTAAAATAATTATAGAATGATACTAACATTAAAGAAACACAAGGTATTAACCAATAAAACAATAATTAAAAAAATTCGTGCAAAAATTGAGGAAGTGAAAACTTTTGTTAATGCCGATGGGGGTGATGTCCGCTTTGTCGAATTTAAAAATAACATTTTACGGTTAGAAGTTGTTGGTAAATGTGTTCATTGTCCTTCTTTTACAATGACTTATAACAATTGAATTAAAAAGATGCTTTTAGATGAATTTCCCCAAATTAAAGATATTATTTTTATTGTTAATTAACCAAAAATTTTGTTTGCTTTGAAAAAATTTTCTTAATCTTTATTTGGGGAAAATTATTCGCAATTTCTTGTGCAATAAAATCAACAAAAAAATTTTCCAATTCGTGTCCGACATCTAAAAAATTCAATTTCTTTTCATTGATTTCTATCCAATTATGATATTTCAAATCCCCCGTAATGAAAAGAAGATTTTTTTGCTCAATTTTATTGAAATTTTCGGTTAAACAATGATAACCGGCACCCGCGCATAGTGCAAGATATTTAAAGGAATTATTTACATTTTTTATATTTGTAAAAATATAGGGACAATAGAATTTTTTCTTAAATAAAGTGACAATTTCTTTGATCTTTTTTTTCTTCGTAAAGCAACCAAGAGGGAAATAACTTTTGTTGTGCTTGATCCAAATTATTTTTTGTAATTTTAATTCTTTTGCAATTAAAAAATTCATTCCATTTTTATTATTATCAAAACAAGTATGCAAAGAAAGATATGATATGTTATTTTTCTTTAATTTATTTATCATTATTTGATTTGTTTTATTTTTAAAAAGAGGATGGTGACTAATAATTAGATTTATGCCATTTTGACAAGCATAAGCAATTACTTTATTGTTAACATCAAGGCAAATAAGACAATTTGTTAAAACATAATTTAATTTCGCTTTAACAATTATTCCGCAACGATCTCATGCTTCTTGTTTACTTACTGGATACTTTTTTAAAAAAAAATTTACTAAATCTTTTATTTTCATGATGTTATTTCTTTTAACATTTTTTGATATTGTTTGTTATAAAACAATTTTTTGTTATTCATAATCATTTTTTTGTTAAAGCAAAGATATTTTTTTCATGTTACCAAATCCAATTGTTTATTTTTTTGGCCAAAGTATAAATATTCATCATTATTATTAATTTTTATATTTTTTTGTCTAGCGACAATAATTTGATAGAATTTTTTGCTAAAAATAGTTTGTTCTTTTTCAATAGAAAATTTGTTTTCGTTTAATCATTTTCGTAGGATATTGGTTTGTAAGTTTGGACAGAAAATGAAAATTATATTTTTTTTCATTAAGCGACATGTTTTTAGAATTTCAGTAATTGTCCTTCCACCTATTCCAGAAATAACAATATAATCAGGTCTAATTTTTACCTTTTTTGTAATGTTTTTTAGACCATTATTAATGATATTTGTCGTTTTATCAATGAGATTGTTTCGTAATAAATTTTTTTTGCCATTATTTAATGGATTTATTTTATTTTCAATATTAACAACATGTTTTGCAAGTTTATTTTTTAATATTAAAATCGATAAAAAAGCATGATCACTACCAACATCATAAACACATCGGCAAGGACGAATTAGACTAGCAATAGTTTTAATTCTTTTCATCCATTACATAACTTCGCAGTTTTTCTGATTTTGAAGGATGTTTTAGTTTTCGTAAGGCTTTAGCTTCAATTTGTCTAATTTCTTCACGCGGTTTTTTTAATTTTTGTGCAACTTCATCTAGATTATGAGGATATGTATAAGGAAGCATTCCAAAACGCATTTTAACAATTGCCTGTTCATTCGGTGTTAATGTCGATTTAAACATTTGGGCAACTTGTTCGCGCAATAAATTACTTTTAGTAAATTCATCAGGTGTCGCAACATCGTCTTGTTTAACAAAATCAAGAATTTGACTTTCATCATCATTACCAACAGTTTTATCCAAAGAAATAGGATCAATATTTATTTTTTTAATTGTTATAACTTTACGTGTTGTGAATCCTTTTGCTTGCCCGCCTAATTCAGTTGTAATTTCATTAATTGTTGGTTGTCGTCCTAAACGTTGGGTCAATTCTTTTTCGACTTTTGCAACGTGATTAATCACTTCAACCATGTGGACAGGAATACGAATGGTTTTAGATTGTTCAGAAATTGCACGTGTAATTGCTTGACGAATTCATCAAGTAGCGTATGTTGAAAATTTATTCCCTAGTCTTCAATTGTATTTTTCAATTGCTTTCATTAAACCAGAAATTCCTTCTTGCACTAAATCATCCAATTCTAAACCATGGTTTAGAAATTTTTTCGCAATGGAAGTAACAAGACGTAAATTAGAAGTAACCAATTGATCTTTTGCTAATTGTCGTAAGCGCGAATTTTTATTTTCTAACATTTTTGCTAAATAAATTTCATTGGTGAAATTTAGCATTTTTGATGACGAAAGTAAAGATAAATACGATTTTGTGCCATCATTAACTTTGTCTTGGGCAGAAAAATTTGTCTCTTGTGCCTTATTTATTTTTTTTCTTTTTTGTTTGGAAAAAATTTCTTTTGCTTCTTCTAATGTAAATTTTTTTTGCTTGTAATCCTTAATTTTAATTCCACTTTTAACAATGCTATTAAGTACATCCATTGCTTGTTTATCACTTAAAATGTAATTACTAAATTCATTAAAAATATTAGTAGAAGTTAAAATTTTGGTGTTGCGTTTTTTTTCTTTTGCAATTTTAATTATTTTTGCGACAATCGCAGTTAATTCTTCTTTTTTTAAAAGCTTATATTTGCTTTGTGCGGTTAAAACATAGGAAATTTTTTCATTTTTTAATTTTTGCGCAATAGCTTTAACATTAGGAGCAATTTTCCTTACTAATTGTCCCTTTGTTTTTTTTCCTCTCTTACTTTTTTTTACTTTTATGGCTATTTTTTTTTCAGGTTTTTTTTTTGTTTTTTTCACCATACTATTATTTTACTTGGTTATAGATGGTCGCGAAACAAAAAATTGCAGTAAAAGATTTATTTTTTCTTTGTTGTTACAAAATTAGAAGTACATTCCAATTGTATTACGTAAAGGAAAGGGAGAATAGCGGACATATGCTCCTTTTCGGCGACGAGCATATGAACCATAACGATAACTATTTTCTCATTTTTTCGTTGTGTTATTTATTGGACTATTTTTCATTGTTGCGAGTTCAATAATGTTATTTGATAAACCAACGAGTGTTGATGTAAGAATTCCTATACCCATTGCAATGGTATAAAAAGATCCACCAGAAATTGATTGTTTTTTCGCTAATGATAATTTTTTCATTTTTTTCCCTCATTGTTAATATTGGAAAGAAATTTTGTAAAATTGGGAAATTAAAAAAAATATAATTTTTTTATGATTAAAATAAATACACAAAAATGTATTAGTTGTGCCTCTTGTTGCCAATGTTGTCCATGCCAAGCAATCACAATGGTTAATAATAAACCCAAAGTTGATGCCAAAAAATGTATTGGTTGTGGTTCTTGTTGCCAATGTTGCCCATTGAAATTAATTAAATTATCGGTTTAATCTTATTTCATTCGATAATTTTTTCTTTTACCGCGCGAGCAATGCTTTTATAACTGTTAGTTCAATTTTTGTTACGATAAAAATTTTTTTTGAGAAATTGCTTTATTAAAAAGCGTTGTGTGGTTTCATTATTGGGACATTTATTTAGAACAATCGGCAATTTTTGTTTTTTATTGAAAGCAATAATTTCTTTTTCTCGCGTGAAAATAAATGGACGGATTAAATAAATCTTATTATTACTTAAATATGTGATTGGTTTAAATGTTTCGATCCGACCAACATTAAGCAAATTCATAAATAATGTTTCAATGGCATCATCAAGATGATGAGCCAAAGCAATTTTATTAAATTTTTGGTTAAGTGCTTTTCTAACTAGAATTGCTTTTTTCATCCGCGAGCAAAAGGAACATTTAATCTTATTATTCTTTTTATGTTGATTTAAAATTTGACTAATTTTACTCGTTATAATTTCGTAATCGATTTTGTTTCGTTGCAAAAAATTTTCTAATTGTTGATAACTTTCTTGTTTATTGAAATCTAAGTGTACCAAAAAAGCTTTTATTGTGATTTTTCGATTTAATTTTTTTGCAAATGCTTGCAAAGCAAGAAGTAAAGATAAAGAATCCTTTCCTCCTGATAAGCCAACGGCAATTCGATCATTATTTTCCAACATTTTTGGAAAAATTTTATTTATTTTTAAAAGATTACCAAGAATTCTTCGCATTTTTTAAGATTATAATTTTTTCATGAAAAACATTATTTTAATCGATAAACCAATTGGTTTAACAAGCAACGATGTTGTTTGTCGAATAAAGAAGGTATGTGGGTATAAAAAAGTTGGTCATGCTGGTACATTAGATCCTCAAGCTAGTGGATTATTAGTTATAGGAATCAATCATGGAACAAAGTTATTAACACATCTTTTATTGGATGACAAGCAATATGAAACAACATTTACTTTTGGCATAAAAACTAATACGGGTGATGCACAAGGTAAAATTATAAAAAGATGCCAATCACATGTAACTTTGCCAATGATAAAAAAGGTAAGTAAATTTTTTCTTGCGAATGCGTATTATCAAACTCCTCCAATTTTTTCCGCTAAAAAAGTTAATGGTATCCGTGCCTATAAACTCGCTCTTGCAAATAAAAGGGTAAAATTAAAACCGCAATTAGTAAAGATTAAAAAGATGAAAATTATTAAATTTGATGCTAAACAGCAAACTTTGAAAATTATTATTGATGTTACTAAAGGTTTTTATGTTCGAAGTTTTTGTGACGATTTGGCAAAAAAATTAAAAACTGTTGCTTGTGTTTCAGCATTGCGAAGAACAAAAAGTGGCAAATATGATCTTAAACATGCTTCATCACTTGCTGCATATCTTCACCAAAATAAACCTATTAAAATCATATAATTTATTTAGTAAAATTGATGAAAAAAATAATTGAATTCAATAAAGTTAATTTCGGTTATGAAAAAAATTTACCGATTTTAAAAGATGTTTCTTTTACGATTAATGAGAGTGAATATATTTGTGTTGTTGGTCATAATGGTTGCGGTAAAAGTACAATTTCAAAAATATTAATTGGATTGTTAAAACCATGGTCAGGTCAAATCAAATTATTTGATCAAGTAATTGACCAAAGCAATTATTACTTATTACATGAAAACATTGGTGTTGTTTTTCAAAATCCAGAAAATCAATTTGTTGGATTAACTGTTGAGGATGATATTGCTTTTGGTCTCGAAAACAAACAAATTGATCCTTTGAAAATGGAAAATATCATTTTTGGTGTTGCTAAAACACTAAAAATCGATAAACTACTAAAATTAGGTCCACAAAATTTGTCCGGCGGGGAAAAGCAAAAAGTTGCGATTGCTTCAATCCTAGCAATGGAACCAAAAATTATTATTTTTGATGAAGCAACTGCAATGCTTGATCCTAAATCAAAAAAAGAGATTATAAATTTAATGTTCGAACTAAAACAAAAATATCATAAAACAATCATTTCAATTACACACGACATGGATGAGGCAGTTAAAGCCGATAAAATTTTATTAATGAATAGTGGTCAAGTGCAAGATTTTGCCCCACCTTTTATTGTCTTTAAACAAGTCGATAAAGTGAAAGATGCTGCTTTAGATCAACCTTTTGTTTTGAAATTATCAACGGAATTAAATAAAATCAATCCTCATGTCATTCCCACATTAAATTCCCTAGAATTAATTAAAAATATTCTTAATCTTAAAAAAAATTAATGACAAAAATAACTTATGAATAAACTCTCTTTACCACAAATTAAAATAAACGATTTATCAATAATTTTTAATAAAGGTAAGCATAATCAATTTGCATTATTATCAAAATTAAATTTAAATTTTTTTTCGAATAAAATTTATTTCATTGTTGGTGATTCCGGTGTAGGTAAAACAACACTAATTCATCATTTGAATGGGTTATTGAAATCGAGTGATGGCGATATTTTTGTTGAAGATATTGCAATTCTTGGTAAAAACCGAAAAATCAAGGATGTAAAGAAATTACGGAAATTAATTTCTATCGTTTTCCAATTTCCCGAATATCAATTATTTAAAAGTACGGTTGAGGACGACATTATTTTTGGACCATTAAATTTCGGTTTTAAAAAAACGGAAGCAAAAAAAATGGCGAAATTTTATTTAAATATGGTCGGTTTAAATGATACTTTTTTGGATGCTTGTCCTTTTAATTTATCGGGAGGTCAAAAACGTCGTGTGGCAATTGCTGGAATTTTGGCAATTGAACCAAAAATTATTATTTTTGATGAGCCGACAGCTGGTTTAGATCCAGAGGGAGAAAAGCAAATTATTGAGATTATTAAAAAATTGAAAAACAAAGGAAAAACGATTATTGTCGTTTCTCATGCAATAGACATTGCTTTAGAAATTGCTGACGAAATTTTATTAATCGATAAAAAAACAGTAACATTTAAGGGTGAACCATACGCATTATTCACAAATAATCAATTACTTGCAACAACAAACATTATCAAACCAAAAATTATTCAAATTATTGATTGTCTTGTTTGTTGTGACAAAAATTTTTCTTTATTGTATTTCTTTAAACCGAGGACAATTGCGGAATTAGTAAAAGGAATTAATGATATTTTGGTTAAGAAAGGCGAATAAATGTTGATTGGTTATTCAAAAATTTTTAATAGTGATTATTATCAGAAAGGTTTTTTACACAAAATAAATCCCACAATAAAATTACTTGGCATTATTTTTTTATTGGTTTTAACATTCTTACCGTCAATGTTTTTATGCAAAGTTCTTTTAATTTTGTTTTCAATTATCTTATGAAAAATGTCAAGAATTTCATTTCATAGTTACTGTGCAATTTTAAAATCTTGCTTTATTATGCTCATAATTATGCTTTTGATTAACTGAATCACTTTTAAAGCCCCTTCGTGTCAATTTGATCTTGCCAATACAAAAAAAATTATTGGTGGTAGTTGGGACGATTTACTCAATTGAGGATGAATTAAAAAGAGTGAAGAAGGAGTATATTGGTGGCACAGTGAAATATGAGGAGGTAACATTATTGGTAATCTCGTTGAAAAAAGCAACCCTAATGGTAATTTTTTGACTTTAGGTAGTTTCCATGATCAAACATTTTACTTGCAATATTCATCAGCTTGATATGCTTTAAGTAGTCAAACTATTTTTGTTGTCTTAAAAATTATTATTAAAATTTATTTAACGATTGTTTTTACAACGATTTTAACTTCAACTTCCACTCCTATTCAATTAACTTATGCCATTGAAAATATGCTTAAACCATTAAAATATTTAAGAATTCCTGTTAATGAAATTGCAATGATTATTTCAATTGCCATCCGGTTTATTCCTAATTTGATTGATGAAGCTGGCAAAATAAAAAAAGCGCAGACAACACGTGGCGTTAATTTTAATGGTAATATTTACGCAAAAACAAAAGCGATTATTACTTTGGCAATTCCAATGTTTTCAATTGCTTTCCGTAAAGCTAATGATTTGGCTAATGCTATGGAAGCACGAAATTATCAACCAAAAAAAAATCGAACACGATATCGTGTATTTCTCGTTAAGAAAAGTGATTTATTGTTCCTATTTTCAATTTTATTGTTATTTACTTTAATGCTTTATTTCTTCGTAACAAAAATAATTTTTGCCCCTTTATTTTTGTTTGATTGTTACTTCTTTTAATGATGTTTAAAAAAAGGTACAAAGTCGTTGTTAGTTACAATGGCAATCGCTATCATGGTTGGGCAAAACAACCTAAAGTTTTAACAATTCAACAAGTAATAGAAGATGCTTTTTATGTTGTTTTTAAACAAAAAATTAAAATTTTTTGTGCGGGTAGAACCGATAAAAAAGTTAATGCTTTAGGACAAGTTTTTCATTTTGATTGGGACGAAACGTTTAAAATTAAGCCATCAACAATAATAAAGGCAATCAATTGCGTTTTACCTCCCGACATCCATTTAATTAAAATTTATTCTGCTGCTAGCAACTTTCATGCTCGTTTTGATGCCAAATGACGTATCTATCAATATTTTATTAATGTTGGTCCTAAATACGATCCATTATCGTTTTCATCGGTATATCAATACAATAAACCTTTAGATCTTAAAAAAATAAATCAAATAAAGAAAATGTTTCTTGGTCGGAAAAATTTTTTAAGTTTTTCGATTGATCCGCGCAAGAAAAAAAAAGATTTAATTAAAACAATCAAAGAAATTAAAATTACGAAGAATAAAACAATAATCAAAATTGAAATAAAAGGTAATCATTTTTTATGATCAATGGTTCGAATGATTGTCGGTTGTTTTATTGCATTTAACGAAAATAAGATTACAAAAAAACAAATTTATGATTGTTTTATCCATCCTGAAAAAGGTAAAAGTCGTTTCCGTGCTCCTGCAAATGGTTTAACTCTTTATAAAGTTATTTATTAATAATTTTGTTTGTGATAGGTTTAAAATCTAATTTCGCAAATTCATCAAGTTTATGATGGTGAAATAAATAAATTCCTAGAGTAATAATTTCTTCTTTTTTATTTGCACCTAATGGAATTTTCTTTTTAATTGATTTTTCCATTTTTTTTATTTCGAACAAAAATAGTGCTCGAGCGATTACACTAGCACAAGCAACAGCCAAAAATTTTTCTTCTGCTTTTGTTTGAAACAAATCAATTTTAATCGAAATTTTGGGATTAATTACTTTTAAATATCGATTATAAATTTGCGCTGGTGTAAACTCATCCATGATGATTTTACTCGTTGAGTCATTAATATTTTTTTTCAATGAAATTAATGTCTTGTTATGTAAAAAAGTCAAAATGATCTTATTGTTTTTGTATTTATCATGAAGACGATTATAAGTTTTATTATCACAAATTGTTGTTTGATATTTTATCTTTTTGCTTAAAATCTCAAACGATTTTAAAATTTTGTGATCAGACATCAATTTTGAATCAATTATCGATAAATTTTTGACGAATGCAATATCACTTGGTTTGAGATAACAAGCACAAGTTACAATTGGTCCATAATAATCACCTACACCTACTTCATCACAACCAATATATGAATTATTACAATTAATCAATTTTGCTTTAAACTTCTTCTTTTCTTCTGATGAGTTTAAACTAAAAAAACGACTTTTAAATTTTTCGATTGTATCGTCGCTTCCTTGCAAAAGCAAAGTGTTATTTGTAAAGAGTGAGATAGTTAAATCTTTTTGTTTATGAAAAAATTTTAAGTATTTATTTTTTTGCTTTTGCTTCGTATTCTTTGCAAAAAAATTAACGATTTTTTTTTGATCACAAGATGAAATTTTTTTTGATCACGTTGCCATAATTAGGAAATATCATTTTGTGTTTTTAAATGGGGCGTCTAGCGGGATTTGAACCCACAATTCCTGAGTCACAGTCAAGCGTGATAACCAAGTTTCACTATAAACGCCAGAAAATTTATGCAATTACTTACGATATATTATAATAAATAGCGGTATTTATTGTTTTAATATCGGAATATGGCAATATTAAGTGAAAGGAAAAAAGAAATTATTGTTAATTTTGGTGGCAATCCTAAAAACACTGGTTGCACCGATGTTCAAGTTGCCATTTTAACCGAAAAAATTAACGACTTAACATTACATGTGAAAGCAAACAAAAAAGATTATGCATCAAAACGCTCGCTCTATCACTTAGTTGCACAAAGAAGGCATTTACTAAAATATTTAAAAATAAATAATAATGAAAAATATATTGAATTAATAAAAAAATTAAAATTACGTGGTTAATTGCTTTTACGTGTTTTTATTGCATAAAGTAAGATAGCTGTCGCATTTGCAACATTTAATGATTGTGTTTTTCCTGTAGTTTCAATTCAAATTTTAAAATCGCTATTCTTTTTTAATAATTGACTCACACCTTTTTCTTCATTACCAATAATAAGAGCGATTTTTTTATCAAACTTCACGATAAATCCAAAAACCTTCTTTTTTGAGTTTGTCAACAATAACATTTAAATTTGTCACTTTAATTAAATTAATATTACCTATTGCACCGGCACTTGTTTTATTTACAATAGGAGTGATTGGGCATTGTTGATCTTTTTTATAGATAACACCGTCTACACCAAAGCATTCACATGTTCGAATAATTGCTCCAAAATTTCTTGGGTCATAAATACGATCCAAAATTACAATGATTCCGCTATTTTTTCTTGTTATTTTTTCAATTGTCGCAGCAAAATTATTAGTTATATTTTCATCATTTATATAACCGATCGCAAATTGGTGATTAGGACAATTATTTGTTATTTTATCGTAATATTTTTTGTCATTAACAATTTTGAAATTAGGAAGAAAAAATTTTACTTTTTGTAAAAAAATAGGGTCCTTATTAGAAATGGTAGCATGAATTAAAGTTTTATTTGCAATTGCGTTTAAAATAGCTTTTTTGCCAATGATTAATTGTTTCATCACTAAAGAAGATTTTTTTTTATTAACTTTTTACGCAATAAATCTGCTTGTGGAAATTTTTTTAATGAAATAGCTTTTTTTCATTGATAAATCAGGTTAAGATTATGATCATGATCATAATTTTTCATTGTTATTCCCAAAATATTCAATTCATTAATTATTTCTCAGTAAATTTTTAGTGTTTTTTGATAATTTTTTTGGCGAAACAAAATATTGATTTCTTTTAAATTATTAAAAATTATCATGATTGCATTAGGTAAATTTAAATCATCATTTAAAGTTTGACAAAAGGTGGGGATAAGTTTATTTTGCTTTAATTTTTTAAATTCATTATTAGCAATTAAAATTGTTTTAATCATTGCTAAATTTTTTGTAATTTTATCAATTTCATTAATAGCTGCATTTAAATTGTCTTTGGAATAATTGATTGGATTTTCGTATTTTGTTTTATAAAAGAATCAACGTATTCCGTTGGCATTTTGTTTGGTCATGATATCTTTAACCAAAACATAGTTATTTAATGATTTAGCCATTTTTTTACCATCAACATTGACATGACCAACATGCATTCAAATTTTGGCTAAATCTTTTTTAAATAATCCTTGATTTTGTGCATTTTCATTTTCATGGTGAGGAAATTTTAAATCAATTCCTCCACCATGAATTGTTACTTGTTGTCCAATTAATTTATTAATTAAAACACAACATTCAGTGTGTCAACCTGGTCTTCCTTTTTCATGACTAAAAGGATTTTTTCAATTTAAGCCAATATTTGTTTTTTTTCATAAAGTAAAATCGAGAGGAAATCTTTTTTCTAATTTATTTGTTATACGGACACCGTCAAGTAATTGTTTAATATTTTTATGTGAAACAACACCATAATTTTTTATTTTTTTAATATCAAAATATACATTTCCGTTGACATTGTAAGCAATTTTAGCATTAATTAGTTTCTGAATGTAATTGATTATGTCATCAATATAATCGGACACTTTTGGTGTAATCATTTTTTTGATGTTCAAATCTTTAAATAATTTTAAATATGCATGAATATACTTTTGTGTAATTTTTTTTTCGGTTGTTTTGTTTTTTTGGGCAGCATTAATTATTTTGTCATCAATATCGGTCAAATTGTGGACATATTTAACATGTTTATTTTGGTTTAAAAGATAACGGTACAAAACATCAAAAATAACAAGGGGACGGAGATTACCAATATGAATGTGATTGTAAACTGTTGGTCCACAATTATAGATAGTTATTTTTTTTACATTTAATTTAATCTTTTTTTTATTGACTGAATTTGTAAGAGCAAGCATTGATAAGTCAATTACCCCACTCTATTATTAATTTTATTTATTATTCACTTTCACTTATTAATTGTAACCGACACTACAATTGATTATATTTTTTTATTAAACATGTTTTTTCTTGCTAGTCCTTGTAATACACCATCTAAAATACAAAAAAAAGTTACAAAAACAAAGTTGATAATGGCATAAATTTTATAATTATTTTCGTCGCTAAAAATATTATTTTTTGCAGAAAAACGGAAAAGTATTTTAGTAAATAAAATATCAAAACAAAAAATAAATAAATAAACCAAACCACTAGCAACATACATAGATAAACATTTTTTTTCGAAGAAAATAAAATTTTTTTTAATTTTTTGATAATCAATGAAACACGAAATAAGTAAAAAAGTGAAAATAAGAATATTGCTAATGATATCAATAATCCCAAAATTATTGTTAAAAATTGCTTGTTTTTCCTCTTTCTGCGTATAAATTATTAAAAAAAATAAACTTCGTAAAAAAAAAGTAAAATTACCTAGACAAAAAAATAAAAATGGTATATCAAGTTGATGTTTATTATTTTTACTGTTTTTTTTTACCATGTTCGTGAAAAGTTTAATCAAACATATTTTCCTTTTACAGCGAGTAAATACTAAGAAAATAAACTATCAATCCTCTTGTCAAGATACATCATGACAATACTCATGCAAATAATTAAAATTATATATAAAAATTCAACCAAACAAAAGATAGTCATATATCGTTAATATGGGTAAAATAATAATTTAGATACTTTTTAATTGATTATGACAAATCCTAACAAAAAAACATGTATATTATTGTTCATTTTATTTTTATTTCATATATAATATAATGATTCGTGTTTAATTGCATATGTTAAGTAATAAAAAAAAAAGAAGTAAAAAATATAAATTAATATTTTTCATTTTTGCATTTAATTCGAGTTTTTTAACTCCATTTTTATTGGGAAACTGTTCCAAAAACGAAAAAAATATGTCATATGTTTTTGATCCAAAAATCGGTAAAAAGTATTTTTTTACTGACTTAATAAAAACGAATATTTGTGGTGTGAGTGGAAATATTAAAATTGGCGACCAACAATGAGATCGTAGTAAATTCAATTTACCAATTTTTTTGTCTGAAAAGACACATAAAATTAGTGATAACTTTTTATGTAATTGCTCCTCATTTAACCACGAAATCATTTTACCAAATTCATGTTATGAAATAGGCAACAACTTTTTGCACAATTGTCAAAGTTTTAATTCAAACCTAATTTTATCGCCTAACATAAATAAAATTAATGATAATTTCATGTCAATGTGTACTTCGTTTGATGGTAATGGAAAAATCGACTTTGGTAATTTAAAAAAATTAGTTCGAATAGGTGATAATTTTATGTATAAATGCGAAAATTTAAACAACAATGACATCACTTTTGCATCCAATAAATTAATTCACATTGGTAAGTTGTTTTTATCGAGATGTTATAAATTCAATTCGAATATTTTTTTTGGTACACCATTTTTGTCGGAGATGGGTGATGAGTTTTTATCATATTGTTACAAATTTAATTGTTCAATTGACTTGTCGAAGTGTGATCTGAAACTAATTCCTTCTCGCTTTTTGTATCATTGCGAAGAATTTAATTCTGAATTGATATTCCCTAAATATCTTGAAAAAATTGGTCCATCAGTTATGACAGGTTGTCGTGAATATAATTATGATAATTTTTCGGCACAAAAATTACCAAAAAGTTTAAAAAGAATTAATGGTGATTTTTTATCTGGTTGTGAAAAATATAATCATGATTTTGTTGTTCCGTTAAATACTAAAATTGACGAGGGGTTCTTGCATAATTGCTATTCAATGAATTCAATTGTTGATATTGGGCTAAATAGTTTTGATGACACAATCGAACATAAAGGTAGTTTGAGTTGTGAAATTCCACAGATGAAAAATTTGTCGATATTGAGTGCTTTTAGTGATGTCGGTGAAATAATGACTATTTTTAAAAACATTACAGACGAAGAAAAAAATTATTTTGCGGATTTCAAATTTATTGTGGATAACAACGATAAAAGCAATGATATTACGGATAAATCATCGGTATTGCAATGATTTTTGGATGGTTCTGTGGACAAAATTGTCGATAATAGTGATGGAGTTAATTTCGGAAAAGAAGCTGATTTTACCGACTTGTTAATCTATTCATGGAAATTAAAGCAAATTCTAAGTTATTCTCTTAAGACAAAAAATATTCTCAATGCAATTAATTCGGAAGTGATAACGAAGGAATTTGAACAATGGGAAAAGCAAAATGGTAAAAATGATAAAAATCAAATAATGGACCAAATTGTGCAACTAAATGTTGTTTTTGCTTTATCGCAATTATATGCTGATACATACACCAATTGAGATAGTTTCGCTGCAAAATTTGGTGAGGAAAATTGAAGAAATGAGCAAAAAAATCAACCAATTGTTAAAAAATTAATGCAACTTTTTAATTGTCAAGCACATGAAATATCGAACCATATTAACGCTTTACCCCAGCAAATAAAACAACAAATCGAACAGTTATTGCAAAATAAACAACATGTCACAGGCGAAATAATTGAATTGAAAAATAAATTAGAAAGCAATAAAAATGAATTAATTCCTTTTGCTTTATTGCAATTATATGATGATACTTACACCGATTGGGATAGTTTTATGGAAAAATTTAAGGATGAAAATTGGAGAAATGATGAAAAAAATCAACCAATTATTGGGCAATTATGCGATCTTTTAAGTTGTCAACTGCATGAAATATATGACAAAATTGATGGTTTAGATGATGAAACGAAAAACATTATTCATAATTTGTTAAGTGTTTTACAAACAATCACGAAAAAAATAAAGAATCTACATGGTGAATTGACTTCTTTTTGTGACAATTATAAATATTTCTTGAGTGGTGTTAAATTGAAAACATTAGACAATAGATCATCATATGAGCGGAATATAGAAAAAATTAATAATGAAACATGACGATACACAAATCAACAAAATCCATTATTGTATGAAACCAGATATATTAGTGATCTTAGTGATCATTTGTTTGCATATGCCAATGTATATGAGAATTCTACAATTGAGAGTATTAATAACGATGATAAAAAACCCTGAAAACCTTCGAGTGAATTAAGTGAATTAAAACTAATCAATTGATTGTACGAATTTATTATTACTTCTGTTATTAAAGACGATGTGTTAAAAGACGATAAACTTAAAAGTTTTATTATTGAAAAAATACTAAGTCTTAATGAGGTTGAAACAGAATTATTTAGTCTATATTTAAATCATTTTATTCCCTTTTCCTTTCTAAATATGGAATTGTGTAATAAATTTGCGAATAATTTCAATGAAATTTTAAATAAAGAACCAAAATTAAAAAAAACATTGAAGATAAATTTCAACTATTCTTTATTGCCAACACTAAAAGATAAATTTGTTGTTTTCAACAATTGCTTGGGTCTAGTACTTAAATTAATTCAAAAAGATGGTAAAGATAAATATTTTAAATATGCTTACAATATTGTTAATAAAGCTAAGGAAATTATCGATGAAAAAGATAGATTGATATTTAACAAATTAGTGAAGAAAAGTGATTCTACATTTACGGATAAGCAATTATTGACTCATTTATCATTAGGTTCACTAATTGATAAAACAATTTTAATTGATGAATTAATTGATGAAAATTTCAATTTTAATTATGACCAAAACAATGTTATTAAAAAACTTAATGGGGAAGACGGTATTAATTTGAATAGTTTTGAAAAAAATATTTTTGGTCAAATTCAAAATCAGTTATTGATTGACATATTGTATTCTTTTAGTGACATCGATTACGATATAAAGACTTGTTTTGAAGATTTTATAAAACAACTTTTTGAAGAAAAATTTATTGAAAATTGGTTTGAGAAAATAATTAAAAAAGATGCTAAATTTGGTGATTTTTTCGATGCTAACAAGTTATTTACTTTTTTTAAAGAAAAATATTGAAATGAGGAAGTCAATAAACGCGATCGTGACGATTACAACCATAAAAAAATATGAGATATGTATAAAGCAAATACAAAAAAATTCGTTGACTTATTGTATAAAAATTTTAATCGCAATAACATTATTACTATTGCAAAAGGCATAATAAAGAAGAATTTTATATCTTTATTGATTAATAGAATAAATACTTTCAGCAATCATAAAATAAATGAATTTGTCAAAACAGAAAAATTTAAGCAAAAATTTGTCAATGATTTAAAAAATGTTTTTGGTTCATTCAATAGTAATAAGTTAAATTACGATCTTATTGAAAATACTAATAAATTACAAGATGCAAAAATAAAAAATTTTACCAATTACAATTTAGCGATTTTTATGTTCGATACTAATCTTAACTGAACAAATTTTATTGAGCAACTAAATAATCAAAGTTGACGAACGCAAAATATTGAAAAATTGCAAAAATTATCTAATGCTTTAGAAGTTAAACAAGAATGATACTTACGGTAATTGTAAATTTTTATTTGAAAAAAATTATTTAATTAAAAAAATAAATATCGATGAGTATGTTAATAAATTGTTAAATATAATTTATAATTACAAATTCACTAATGAACCGAGTTTATTATTATATTTTCATTTAGTCAATGTTGATTACAATTTGTGAATTACGGAAAAAATGAAAAAGAAAGAAATTAAAGATTTTTTTAAAAACAATGTGATTAAAGAATCTTGAGATAAATTTTATGACAAGTTAAAAAACGAAGCCATTCAATTTTATGGGGATGAGTACGATGATAAGGCCAAAAAATTAGTTCTTAAAGATTTATATGATAATTTTATTGAAGAATTATTTTTACCTCAAAAAAACAATTCTTCAGAAGAAATATCATGATTTAATGTTTTATTTTCATTGGGTCAAAATGATGAAAAATTAAAAAAATTTATTGATACTTTTATTGTCGATAAGAAAAATCAAAAATTACAAGAATTAAAGAAATATGGAGATTTATATTGTAGTTTTAAATGTGAAATAATACTTTCATTCAAAAAGATTTTGGCGGATATATTAAATGGATTAAATATTCCTTTTTTTGTGGATATCGCTAACAATATTTTTCTTGAAGATTCGTTTGCATTAAAAATGTGCATGTTAGTTTTAAAAATATATGATGAAAAAATTATTGAAATAAAAAATAGCAAAAATTTTTGTGATGACATCTATAATGCTGCTAGTAGCGATATTTTATCGGATGAATATAAGCAATTTATTTCCAAGAAAATAAATGGTATCTCTAATTGTTCAAAAAAAATAATTGAGAAGATAGAATTACATAAAAACAGTAATTGATTCAATTTTGAAACGATTATTAAAAATACCAACGATATTTTAAATTTTTTTAATAGTTGTAAAGATGATGTTTTTTTATCTAAAATTCATGATCTAGATAATAATTTTTTTACAATATTGAACAACATGAAGCAAGATTTGGGTCTTGACGAGGAAATTATTAGACAAGTAGAATGATATAAAGAAAAGATAAAAAACATAACACAAGAAATAAATGAATTACTAGACGAGGATGTGAAAGAAGGTAAAATTTTAAGACTTGAATATGAAAAACGTAATCTAATAGATAAAATGAAAAAATTATGTGGAAGCATTTTATGTGATTCTAATTCGATAAAGAAGGCATTGGGACCGATTGATATAAATAGAGATTTATTATTATTTATTGGGGATTATTTTAATGATCTAAAAAGTATTTTTAATTTTATTTTTAACTACAAGGATGAACTATGAGACATGAAGCCAATATTAGGTTTTGATTATCATATTGAATATGATGTTGATAATAATTTGGGAAGAGGATATTTTTCTGGAAAGACTAGTTCGGATAATGATGGAATTTTATTAAAGAACCTTTTTGATTTTATTAAGGACAATTTCAATGATTCGATAATAGAACAAATTGATGTTGTTTTGTTTGATATCGAAAATTTTAATCATAACAAAGATTTCAGTGCCTACGAGAAGAAAGATAAATATGTTAACATCCTTGCTAATTTTGCACAATTATTCAATTTATTTAGTAAAGAAAACATTATGCGCGAACATAATAATATTAGTGAAAAATTTCCTGGGATAAAAACTTTTATTGATGTTTTAGCATATATTAAAAAAATTTTAGAAAAAAATAATAAAAAATATCAAGAGCAATTATTAAAAAATGGTAATATTTTTGATGCTTATTCTATTTATAAAAATTTAAATCACGGTTTTAAACGATATTTATCGTTGCAAAAAGAAGAATTAGAAAAAATTAAAAAATTAGAAGATGAGTGCAAAGAAAAATTATTAAATGTGAATAAAACATCAGTCGATATGTTCATTGACGAATGTAAAAAAAATGCGAAGAAAGATGAAAGTGATAATAGAAAAAGCCTCGTAACTATGTTTGACGAATATGTTAATTTAATTGATGTTTCAGGTGGTAAAGACAATTAACTAAGAAATAATTTTGATTTTATGAATTAGAGATATATAATAACCTATAATATTATAATTATATACAGTTTGTTATAATTGGATGATGTCGTTATCTTTTTTTTCTTTTAGAAATTTTAAAAAAAAAAGTATATTTTTTTTAATTAAGTTTAGGTTTTTTTTTATTTTTTTCTTAATTTCTTTTGTTATTTTTTGGTTATTTTTTCCATTTTGTTTTTGAAATGATTTGCCAAAAAGCAAAGTGATTCAACCAAATACATTCAGTTTATCACTTTCGGATAAAAACTCATTAATTTTAAAAATAATGACGCATGAAAATGATGATAAAGAAGAAGCATATATTTTTGACTTGATACCGAAAAATGTGGTGTTATTTCGAGATACTCGGGGTAGTGTAGTCACGCGCAGTGCCGAAACTTACATGATGTTTTGCAAAGATGTTAGCGGTAGAACAATATCTTTTCCTATCATGATTCGACCCCCAGTTAATGAAAAAGCAAACACCCATAACTTTTTGTTTAGTGAAATTTATATTGGTGATGGTGGTTTCGTTAAGTACTTGGTTGTTAATAACGAAAACGATGAATTTTATAAAAAAAGTTCAGGACCAAGGATTAGTGCAATAACTGATATCAATGCTTTTTGGAATGATGCTTACGAGAAGTTTCCTCAATTTCGATCTACAATGAAAATGTTCAATCAAAAGATTGTTAATGCTTGTAAATATTCTTCATTATGCACTAACATCTATAATCGACTTGATTTTTTCATAATTTTGAGTAGACAATTTCATGCTTTAGTGTCAATTATTCTTTATGGTTATTTCTTGATTGCGATTAGAGGAACCAATATTAAACGTTTAAATGTTTTTTATAAGCCACCAAAATTACAAACAAAATTTATTGATATTGCCGGAAACGAAGAAGAAAAAATGGAGTTAGTCGAGATCGTTGATTATCTAAAAAATCCTCAAAAATATAAGACAACAGGAGCACGCCCACCCAAGGGTGTATTGTTGTATGGTCCTCCTGGCACTGGTAAAACATTATTGGCGAAAGCTGTTGCTGGGGAGGCAAATGTTGCTTTTTTTCAAACATCAGGAGCAAGTTTCGATGAAAGTCTTGTTGGTGTTGGTGCTCGACGAGTACGAGATTTATTTTTGTTGGCTAAATATTCGAGACCGGCAATAATTTTTATTGATGAAATTGATGCAGTAATTAGTCGTGATAGTTCGACATGTAGTAATCATCAAACAATGAATGAACTTTTAACACAAATGGATGGTTTTAATTCTGTTGATGGTGTTGTTGTTATTGCTGCCTCAAATCGAATTAATGCTCTTGATAAAGCACTTTTGCGTCCTGGCCGATTTGATCGCAAAGTATTTGTTGATCTACCAAATCTTAATGAGAGAAAAGCAATTTTACAAATTCACGCCAAAAATAAAAATTTATCACCAAAAATTGATTTACTTGAAATTGCAAAACAGACAACTGGATTTTCTGGTGCGGAATTATTTAGTGTTATGAATGAGGCTGCAATATTAGCATTACGAGAGCAATTAAATAATGATGTTGGTAAAAAAAATAAAGATACGATTAATAAAAAAATTATTATTAAACTTAGTCACATTTCTAGTGCGATTGATCGAGTTTCAATGGGGATTGCTAAAAACAGTTGGAAATATAACGAAAAAACAAAAAAATTAATTGCAACTCATGAGGTCGGTCATGCTTTGGTTGGTCTTTATTCAAAAACTGGTGAAATTATTGAAAAAATCACAATTATTCCTCATGCAGATGCTGGAGGATTTACACGTATTCTTCCTAAAGAGTGTGATTTTGCACCTAAATCAAAAACAGTGCTATTAGATATTATTGCACATTCTTTGGGTGGGCGTGCCGCTGAATTTATTAAATTTGGTTCGCATGGTATTACGTCTGGTGCCGTTAGTGACTTAGAGAAAGCGAGCGAAATAGCATCTAATATTGTTAAGATATATGGTATGTCAAATGCTGGGATGAGAAGTTTTTCAAATAATTTACCTGCTATCAATTGTTCGCAAACTATTTTGGTAAAAATTGATGAAGAAATTGAAAAAATAATTCAAAATGGATATCACAATGCAATTAATATTATTAAATCTAATATAAAAGAATTTGATTTATTTGTCGAAGCTTTGATTAAGTATGAGACATTATTAAAGGATGATATTTACTATATCCATAAAAATAAAAAATTACCACAAAAATAATTGTGTTATTAATTTATAATATAAGCAATTGGTAGTAAGGAAATAAAATGTTTGCGGTTTTTTTGGTTCAAAACAAGCAATATATTGCCAAAGTTAACGAGATGATTTATGTTAACAAAATTGATTCTAAAGTAAAAGACATTTTAACTTTTGATAAAGTTTTGGTAAGTGATAATACAATTGGTGATCCTTATATCAATGGAGCAAAAGTTATTTGTGAAGTTGTTAAACATGGAAAATTAAAAAAAATTGATGTGATTAAACATTTACCGCAAAAACATCACAATCGTAAATACGGTCATCGTCAAACTTATACAAAATTATTGGTAAAAGAAATTATTATCTAATTTATCCAATAATGATTACTATTTGTTATTCTAATAGTTCATTAGTTGTTACTGGTCACGCTAATTTTGCAAAAAAAAATGACATTGTTTGTGCTGCAATCTCTGGAATAGTTTATGGTGCGCTAAACTGATTTGATAGAAAAGAAGCAAAAATAATAATTAGTAAAAAAGAGAATAAAATTTCAATCGAATTATTTAAATTCAATAAGAAAAAAATTGATCAAAGAATATTTTTTTTAATTAAACAATTAAAAGCAATTCAACAAAAATATAAAAAAAATATTTTATTGAAAAAAAACAAAATTAATTAATATAGAGCATTCTAATTTTACGATTATAAAAAGTGGCATTTTTGTATTGTAAATTAAAGATGAAATGGGATTCATTTTTCCATCAATACAAATAAATGTTTAATATTATTTGTTTATTTTCAATAATTATATTTTTTAGTTTTAATCGTTTATTAAATAATATAATTCATATTGTGCGATATGAAATTCGTTTTAGATTTACAATTTTTTGCAAGTAAAAAAGGGGTTGGTTCAACCAAAAATGGTCGCGATTCTAATCCAAAGTATTTAGGTGCCAAAAAAGCGGATGGTCAATTTGTTAGAGTTGGACAAATAATTTACCGTCAACGCGGAACAAAGATTTATCCAGGAAAAAATGTTGGAATGGGACGTGATAACACTTTATTTGCTTTAGTTGACGGTATCGTTAAATACAAACATTTTAAAAATGACAAAACAAAAGCAATTGTAATAAATAAGTAAAAGCATTACCAATCTTAACATGACTAAACATGCATTAAATAAGGATTTGTTTTTGTTTCGTCTATTATTGAAGGAAGAAAGTTATGAAATTCAATAAAAAACTTATAAATTTTTTAAATTCATTTTTGTCACAAATTGTTACTAATGCTCGAAAATCTTTTAATCATGTAGTTATAATATATGAAAGTTTGAATAAAAATTTATCCGAATCAAACAAAGAAGAAGACTACCTTGTTCATAAAAAATTTTTTGATTGAATTTAAGATGCATATAACATTACATCATACATTGCAATAGAGGATTATGCTCTTATTGTCATGAATCATTTTGAAAATTTTTTTATGATTTATTTTCTTCTAAAAAAAATTATTTACAAGGTGAAACAATTGCATTTGATAGGGTGATTACCGATTTTCTTCAAATAGCACGAAAACTTTAAAATAATAGTTCTTGAAAAAGCAGTTGCCTCATATATTTTAGCTGCTCAAAACAATAAGACCATTGTTTATTTCGATCTGAAAGAATTTATTTTTAAAAATTGAGATCGTCTTATGTGGCAAATTACTGGTGCAGTAGGTATTTTTGGATTAACCGGTCTTATTTCATCATTAATTTCTAATACGATTGTGACAACTGCGGTAATGGGAAATAGTGTTTCTAATATATTAACATCGTGATTTAGTAATTTTTTGGAGTGTTTGTCAATTTTTTTAGTGATGCGGGATTAACGGGGTAAAGCTATTTTGGCGAATGGTGTCAAGGCTGCTTTTTATCTATTGCATTAGACGGTGCTACGGTAGCATATTGTGCTATCAAAATTAATGGGAAAAATGCCAAAACTTATACCAAGACTAATGATGACAATGTTATAAATGTTGATGTTGGTATCAACATTGGAGTAGAAGAAAATAAACACTAAAATTGAAAGAAGAATATTACAAACATTGTCTGGACATGGTAAATCAAAAGGAAATTATGATACTAGCCTAGATGAAAATATGATTAGTAATATTGATATCGAAAAGACTAATGAAATCAAAAAAGATGATGATAATATCAAATTGCAAAACAATAAAAGTAAGGCAAATGATAAAAAAATTGGTTAAACAATGAGTTGTTAAAAAATTTGAATGGGAAAATTTTTTATTATTATTATGAGAATCGTATCGATTATGTTGATATTGAAATGATTCCTCTTTTTTGCACAATCGTCAATTATCTAGAAAATTTTAAAAAAGTAAAATCTACAATAGAACGCATTCCCCTTAAGCGGGTATTAAAAGCAATGTTAAAAATCATTAAGGAGGAAGATGAAAAGAAGAAATTTATTTTTCTGATGATCAATTGATTAAAATTATCTCTAGTTGTTTCACACGAAAAGTAAAAAATGAAAATAATGTTAATAAAACACCAATCATTCAAAGGATAAGATAGATATTTCTGATGGTATAATAAAAATGATAATGTAACAAATATTCATAACACCATCAAAAAAACATTATAGAAAAAGTTCAAAATAATAGCAATGAAGATTTAATCAGCAATAAAGATGAAAACAACAATGGTATCAATACCAAAGAAAATCTAAAACTAATATTGCCAATAAAATTTCCACATTAATAAACGATGTGAAAGTTGAATGTTTAAAAAATGGTATTTTTAAAAAAAGTGAAATTATAAATTTAATTTTGCATCTTTACCACCTCTAATTCAAAATAAAAGATAATGAGAAGAACGAACATATTTCTTACGATTTATTTTTAGAAGCTATTGTAAAATATTGAAGGATGACGACCAAATTTGTTCTTTGCTTGAACATGATGAATTAAATGAAGGAAAAAAATAAATTTATCATTGGAGCGAAAAATGAAGAAGCTCATAAAAATCAAGAAAAAGAACAACTTAATAATAACAGCAATAAACAAAAGATTCAAAAAAAGAAAGGAAAAGACAATACTATTACCGCTAATTTAACGATAAAAATCATGTTGTGACTTTGATTATAAAAATTTTTAATAATAATCTTCCAATCATTTGATCCGATGTGGGTGGGGATTGAATCAAGGTTAGTTCATTGCTCAACGAATTTCAAAACAAAATAAAAATTCTTCTTGGTGAAGGCACGGAAATAAAATATGATACTTTGCGTTAGTCTTAAATATAACCATCCAAATGTTAAAAGATGATATGAAAATTAATGATTATTTTTATGATGACGAATTAGAAGAAATAATTGTTGGATTATGTAACAAAAAAAATATTGAAATTACACGTTTTTTTCAACAAGACATAATAATTATGAAAGTGGTACGGCAAAATTATTAATTTAATGTCTCGTGAAATTAGATATTATGCCCACTTTACTGGTTTTTCAGCACATAGTTTACATTTCTTAGAGATGAAACATATATATTATGTGTTAAGACTTGACACTTTCTGTTATGAGATTTTACGAAACATTACAAATAATGAAAACGATCAAAAATTTTATATTTATAAATATGTTTATTCGCTTAGCGATCAAGATCTACATAGAATTTTTTGTTATTTTTTAGAACGAATTGCTCTTTCGTTTTATTCCGACTTTTCATTTCAATGCCTTGATGGTGTTGATAATTTTACTATAATTGCCGAAATTGATAGTATTTTTGCCAATATCAACAATATTATCAATAAAATAATAAATAATCATGAGACGGAAATTATTAATATTCAACTAATGCTAAAGAAAAAAGTAATATGCTTGGTAAATTATGATAAATTACGACAAAACTATACAAAAAAATATTGTGTATGCAATGAACACGGTCAAATTTTGAACAAACATTATGTTTGTTCAAACGAAAATCTTTTACCTTTAATTAATGATTTTTTTGTCATCGTTATAAAAAATTTACAATAGATATATATGATATAAATTAACAAAATTTTTTAAAACGACAAAATATACTACGAAAGCGATAATTGCACGGTAAGTTTATTAATAATAGTGTATATTATTGGGATATCTATGATAAAAAATTTTATTTATCTTAGCCTTCGTTGTATTAAGTGATTTTGCATTTTATTTAGATTTATTTTGATTAACAAGATTATTTTTTTGTTCAAGATATTTTTTTAATTTTTTCCGCTCAAGTTCAACTTTTTCTTTCGGAGCCTTTAAGATAAAATTTTTATTATCTAACAATGATCGGCATCGTCTTATTTCACCATCTAAGAATGTCAAATATTTTTGGATTTGTTGATTTGTTTTATGCTTGTCAATCTTATTAAGAATAATTAAGTCACTATCAATTTTGATAACCATTTTATTTGGATCAATTTTTTTAACAAAATTGCAAAGGAAAAAATTATTTTTTTTTAGTAAATTATTCATTTTATTTTTATCAAATTGTGTTGATGTCGAATAATCGAAATTGATAACTTCTTCTTTTTTTATTGAATTTTTCATACGGTAATCTCGCAATTTAATAAAAATATTAATATATTTATCAATAAGATTTTTTTGGTATTTTAGATTTAATTGTAAAACTTTCATTCGATCGTTTCAAATGATTTTTTTGTTAATATCATAATATAAATAAGCACTAATCATTGGCACAATTGGATAAAAGATTTTTAAATATTCATTAAAGATAAATAATGAATTTAATTTTTGTCGTTTGACAAATTTTGGATCATTTAAATAAAATTTAATTATTTCAAGGTACTTATTACAATAGACATTTCAAAAACTATTTATGATCATTTTATTAACAACAGTGAATTCATATCTATCAAAAAAGGTAATAACATTTTTTTGGAGATTTTTTACTTCATTTAACATCCAACAATCAATTTCTGATGTTTTTTTCAAATCAAAATCTTCAATATTTACTTTATGATCTTTAATCAATTGATAGCTATTTCAAATTTTATTTAAAATATTACTATAGTACTTAATTTTTTGATGCGAAAAATTTAAATCTTCCCCCAAAGTTGCCGAAGAAGTTAAAAATAATTTTAAGCAATCAGAACCATATTGTTCGATGATGCCGATTGGATCAATCCCATTTCCTAAAGATTTTGACATTTTTCGACCTTTTTCATCACGAATTAATCCATGAATTAAGCATTGATTGAAGGGTTTCATTTTTTTATGATATATCGCCATAACAATCATGCGTGCAATTCAAAAAAACAAAATATCATAACCAGTAACCAAACAACTCGTTGGATAAAAATCTTTGTATATTTTTTCTTTACGTCAAAATGTACAAACCATTGGTCATAAACTAGAAGAAAATCATGTATCTAATACATCTTCATCTTGTTTTCAAACATTTGTATTTTGGGGCGGTTTAATTCCAACATATTTTTGTTTATTTTTTTTATGATATCAAACAGGAATTTGATGTCCTCACCATAATTGGCGGGAAATACATCAATCCTCAATGCTATTTAATCATGATAGTAAGACATTATTAAATCGCTTTGGATAAAAGACAATTTTTTGGTTTGTTTTTTGTAAAGCAATAACTTTTTTCGCTAAAGGTTGCATTTTTACGAATCATTGTTTTGATAACATTGGTTCAACAATCGTATTACTACGTTCGGAAAAACCGATATTCGTTGTAATTATTTGAATTTTTTCTAGCAAATTATTCTTTTTTAATAGTTCAATAACAATTTTACGGGTTTGCTCAATTGTGATATTATTGTAATTTTTATCGTTAAAATCTATTGCTTTTTCGTTCAATGTTCCATTAAAATTAAAAATTGAAAAGATGGGTAATTTATATTTTTTACCGATTAAATAATCATTAAAATCATGTCCTGGTGTGCATTTCATAATTCCCGTTCCAAATTTTTGGTCAACATATTTATCACCAATGATGGGAATAATTTTTTTATTAACTGGATTAACAACCATTTTACCAATATATTTAGCATTTTTTTTATCATTAGGATTGATAACAAGACACACATCACCAAACAATGTTTCTGGACGGGTCGTAGCCACAATAAGATATTTTTTTGTCTTAGCAAGATAGTATTTCAAATAGTACATTTTTGTTGTGACTTTTTGGTAATTAATTTCAATATCAGAAATTGCAGTTTGTAATTTCATATCCCAATTAACTAATTTTAAATCTTGATAGATCAAACCTTGTTTGTATAGTTCATAAAAAATAGTATTTACCGCCTTATTAACATGTTGATCCATCGTATAACATTGTGATTGTAAACTCAAAGCTAGATTCATTTTTTGTCATTGTTTTTCAATGAAACTTTTTTGGGTATTTGCCCAAATTTTTAATTTTTGTAAAAAAACTTTTTTTGGAAAATCAAATCTAGTTTTTTTTGTTTCTTCTTTTAAGATTTTTTCAAATTTCGTTTGGGTTGCAATTGAAGCATGATCAAAACCAGCAATTCATAGAGTATTAAAACCTTGCAAATGCCTATAACGAATGATGGCATCTTGTAAAGCAATATCCCAGGCATGACCTAAATGTAAGTGACCAGTAATATTAGGAGGGGGTAAAATGATGGCAAATTTTTTACCTTTATTTTTTGCATCATATTCATAAATTTTTTTTTGTTTTTTTAAGATACTTTCTACTTCTTTTGCAATATATTTATGATCAAATTTCATGGAATAATAAAATTAAAAGCAAAAATCTAATCTTGATTTTTTTTAAATGAATTAACGATTTGGTTAATTTGACTCTCTGATGGTTTTCGTCCCATTTTTTGGTACATTTGTCGAATTTGTTCTTTTGTAATCGGAGGGTTGTTTTTTAATTGTTTCTTAAAATTTTTTTTTGCAAGAAGCAAACCAGCTAAAATTCCTCCAATAAAAGCAAAAATTCCGATTAAAAAACCAATAATAATTGTATTCATAAAGCTTTAATTTCATTATATTACGAACAACAATACTTATTTTACTTACTTAATATATAATTTAAGTAATCATGAAACCAAATATTCATCCGCAATCAAAATTAGTTACTTTTAAGTGTGCCAATTGTGGTGCGGAATATAAAATTTTATCAACTTCAAAACAGGAAGTTGTTTCAATTGATGTTTGTGCTAATTGTCATCCTATTTTTCTTGGTCAAACGAATGAAACCGTTGTTAAAGGTCGTGCAGAAAAATTAGCAAATAAGTTTGAAACTAAAAATTTTAAACCTAAACAAAAAAAGAAAAAAACATCTAGTAAAAAAACAATTTCTAATTTTTCAGAAATTAAAGCTAATTAAGTTTTTTATCTTTTTTAATGGAATACGATAAGAATTTATATTTTTCGCTTAAAAAAATTGTTGACCAGTGTCAACAAATGCAAGAAAAAATTGAAAAAAGTAACAACTTGTCGTTTAATGAAATCAAAGAAATTAATATTCAATTAAAACATCATCAACAAGTTTGTGAAAAATTTAAAGAATATGATCGTTTAATTAATAATGCCAAAGAAATTGAACATGTTTTAGTTAAACAAAACATAAATGATGAAGAATTTCTTATGCTTGCCAAAAATGATTTAGAATCAATCAAAAAAAGAATTCCTGTTTTTGAGTTGCAATTAAAAAAAATGCTACTCCCGATTGATCCAAATAATGATAAAAATGTCATCATGGAAATGCGTGCCGCAGCGGGAGGTGAAGAATCAGCGATTTTTGTTGCCGACTTATTTGATACTTATAAAAAATATTTTGATCGTCAAGGTTGACAAGTAACAATTACAGATATTTCACCTCAACCACACGGTTACAGTTATTTGTCATTCATTGTAAAAGGGAAAAATGTTTATCAAAAAATGAAATTTGAATCAGGTGTTCACCGTGTTCAACGTGTTCCTTTAACTGAGAGTAAAGGACGCATTCACACTTCAACAATTACTGTTGCTGTTTTACCACAAATTGATAAAATTGATTTTAAAATTAATCCTAGTGATTTAAGGATTGATGTTTATCGTGCTTCTGGGGCAGGGGGTCAACATGTTAATCGCACTGAATCAGCAGTGCGAATTACCCATCTTCCCACAGGTGTTGTCGCTTCATGTCAAGAAGGTAAGAGCCAAATTCAAAACCGCGAAACGGCAATGAATATGTTAAAAGCAAAAATATGACAACAACTAAAACAACAACAAAAAAACAAGCTTGATTTACAACGTAAAAATCAAGTTGGTACTGGCGAAAGAAGCGAAAAAATTAGGACATACAACTATCCCCAAAATAGAATTACCGATCATCGAATTGGTTTAACATTAAATAAATTGGATATCATTATGGCTTCCGGTGATTTGAATGACATGGTTGACCAATTAATTGCTGATGAGCAAGCAAAATTGCTTGCAAATTTAAAAATATAATGTTTTTTTTGACTTTGCTAGCTAAATTTACGGAAAAGTATGGTCAGCAACATCTAACTATTTTTTTTGAAATTGTCTTTTTTTTGTCAAAAGTAGTAAAAACAAAAATCGACTTTCATCATTACCGAAATGCAAAGATTGATTTTTCCATTAGAAAGTTTAAAAAACTATGTAAGCAATATTTTTTACATGAAAAGCCATTAGCACATATTACAAAATGTGCAAAATTTTGTGATTTAGGTTTTTATGTCCAAAAAAAAGTTTTAGCGCCGCGAGAGAATACGGAAAAAATGACGTGAGATTTCATCCATCATTTTCAAAAACTAAAAAACCGAAATGTTGTCGATTTATGTTGTGGATGTGGCGCAATTGGTTTATCGATTAAGAAATATTTACCAACTTTTCAAGTTGATTGTATTGATAAATATGTTCGGCCAATTATTAATACAAAGTTAAATGCCCATAAATTAAAAGTAAAAATAAAAATTATGAAAATGGATGTTTTTAAATATTTATCGCAACAAAAAAAGTTAGATTTAATCATTTCTAATCCACCATATATTAATAAAATGACTTTTATAAACAAAAAAATGTTGCGATGAGAAAGTAAGAAAGCATTATTTGCTAAAAATAATGGGTATGTTTTTTATGATTACTTTTTTTCATGGCTAAAAAATCATAATTTCCAACAATGTTGACTTGAATATGGTTTTGAACAAAAGCCAACACTAAAAAAGAAATTAAAAAAAATATCAAATCTAAAATTTAATTTCAAAAAAAATAACTATGTAATTATCGAACATCAATAAGTATTTGCCTAAATTTAACTAAAAAACAATTTTTAATTATTTAACAATCAATTTTGCTTTACAAATTGGACATGTATCTTTTTTACAAAATAGTCAATATAAAATTCCAATGATTGGCAAAGTGAGAAACAAGATAATAACACCAATTATTTGGTTTTGGCTCATTCCCCCTTTGACATACTTTTTGCAATTTAGACAATAACAATTCTTAACTTTCATTCTAAACATTATTATATTCGTGAATACGATTAGATATTGAAGTATAAATATAATGTTTAGTTGGTAATGTTACAATTTTTTATCATTTTTTTTCTTTCTTTTTGTCTATCAACGATTATCGTTTATCTTGTTTTTTTTTCACTCTACTATTTCCTATTTTCACAACAAATTATTTTGATGAAAAAATGCAATAATTTTATTAAGACTATTTCAGGTATTAGTTTTACAAAAAATTTAGTTTTAGTTGAAAAAAATCCTTATCTAAAAGAGAATTTAAAATATCTAGTTGAAAAAAATAATAAGAATAATAAAAATATTAAGATAATTTCGGCAAATTTATCGCTTCTAAGCGATCAAATTAAACATTTACATTTTCGTAAAAGTTTTAACATGATTAATATCATTAAAAAAGATATTTGTCTTTATGGTAACAATCTTAATCAATTTATTAATGAATACAATGAATCGACAAAATTTCATCAAATTATTTCTCATTTGTATTTACACTATTTCGAAATTTATGAGAATTTGTTGCAAATTTATAACGGTGTTAAATTAACAAAGTCAATAAAAAAAATTGATTTTCTATTTAGTCAATACAAAAATAATTTACTTAAATTAAATTCAATGTCCCTTGTCTTTGATCTCAACCAAACATTACTAGTTTTAGATGAAATGAATAAACAAACCAATGAATGTTTTAGTTTTCTTGAAAAATTTATTAAATTGCATCTTGCCCAAAAATACCTACAAAATTTTATTAAAAAAATCGATTTCCTTTTTAAAACAAATTTCACCCTTTTTACTGCCAATGAATTGGAAATTATTGAAAAAAATAAAATTTATTTAGAGGATAAAATGGAAAAATTTAATTATTTTTTTCAAAACATGGATTTTACTAATGCTTTTGGTTTAGTCCAAAATCTTTGCCACTTAACGAATAAAATCTATCATTTTGTGTTTATTCACATTAAATCTTTACCAATCATTGCAAAATGTCAGAAAATAATTTTCGATCAAACAAATGATATTTTATTAGCAAAAGATAAAATTTTCGAAGTAGCAAAACAAATAAAATTGTTCTTCAAAAACAAAGATTCTTACCAAATACTTGTTGATGAATGCACAAAAAAGATTATTGAAATAGAAGCTATTTCTAAAAAAACTAAGACAATGAAAATTGTTTCTTATCAAGATAAAAATCATGCACTTTCATTATTGTTTGATTACTCTAATAAGATCTCAATATTAAAAAAGCAAATACAAAAAAATATTGAACAAATAAATGATTTTACAAGAAATTTTATTTTTGCAATTGAAAATTTAAATAATTTATATGCTTTTCATTATCAACTTCTTGCTATTGTTAATGATTTAAATAAAAATGATAATGGCGAATTAAACGAAATGAAAGCAGCATTATTGCATAACATTCAAATCATTAATAATCGTTGATTTACAACTTTTGTTCGCAATCAGGAAATTAATTTTAATGAATTTAATTCGATAATTATTGATCTTGATCGACAATTACAAGTTTTTTGTAAGAAGATTAAACAAAAAAAGATATTACAGCAATATGCTTATAGTCTAATCATTTATATCAATCGCTTTCAACAAAATAGCGATTACGAACAAAATTTTTTGAAAATATCGTCACTTTATCAAATGCAAAAATATGAACAATGCATTGATTTGATCCTATCAATACATTGACCTAAAGACCGTGCAAGTTATTAGATATGGTAGTATAATAGTATTGCCATGATGATTTTGGATTTTTTCAAATTATGATATTGTATTTTTTATAAAACACAAAATAATTGGATAAGTTAATTTAATCTATGCCAACAATACAACAATTAATTAGGTACAAAAGAAAAAATAGGGCAAAGAAATGTAAAACTCCTGCTTTGTTGACAGTTTATAATTCTTTCAAACATAAAGAAAAATACTCACCTAGTCCATTAAAACGTGGTGTTTGTACTAGGGTAGCAACGATGACACCAAAAAAACCCAATTCTGCCCTTAGGAAATATGCAAAAGTTCGCTTGACTAACCATCAAGAAGTTTTAGCGTACATTCCTGGTGAAGGACATAATTTACAAGAGCACTCTGTTGTTTTATTGCGAGGTGGTCGTGTTAAAGATCTTCCGGGGGTGAGGTATCACATTGTTCGCGGTGTTTTAGATACCCAAGGTGTTGTTAATCGCAAGCAACAACGTTCTGCTTATGGAACAAAATTAGTAAAAAATAAGGATAATTAGATTATGCGTAAGAAGAATGCGACTAAGCGAATTGTTTTGCAAGACCCATTGTACCAATCACGGTTCATTACAAAAATCATTAATTATGTTATGCTTGCTGGTAAAAAAAATTTGGCACAAAACATTGTTTATCAAGCTTTGAAACTTGTTGAAACAAAAACCAAAAAAAAAGCGATTGATGTCTTTAATAAAGCGGTTGATAATGTTATGCCATCATTGGAACTAAAAGTGCGAAGGATTGCGGGTAGCAATTACCAAATTCCAACCGAAGTTCCACCTAGTAGAAAAATAACTCTTGCTTTAAAATGACTAGTTTTTTATGCTCGTTTAAGAAACGAAAAATCAATGAGTGAAAAACTTGCTAATGAAATAATTGATGCTTCAAATAATATCGGTGGAGCAATTAAAAAGAAAGACGATACTCATAAAATGGCCGAAGCTAACAAAGCTTTTGCTTATTTGAGGTTTTAGTTTAAACCATGCCACGTCAATTTCCGCTTGAAAAATATCGAAATTTTGGGATCATGGCTCACATTGATGCTGGCAAAACAACAACATCTGAGCGAATTTTGTTTCATAGTGGAAAAACACATAAAATTGGAGAAGTTCACGATGGTGCCGCAACAATGGATTGAATGGAACAAGAAAAAGAACGGGGAATAACAATTACTGCGGCGGCAACATATGTAACATGAAAAGGTTATGAGTTAAATTTAATTGATACTCCTGGACACGTTGATTTTACCGTAGAAGTCGAACGATCATTGCGTGTTTTAGATGGAGCCGTTACCGTTTTAGACGCCCAAAAAGGTGTAGAACCACAAACCGAAACCGTTTGACGACAAGCGAATAAATATAATGTGCCACGAATTGTTTTTATCAACAAAATGGATAAGATAGGAGCTAATTTTGAAGCAAGTTTATCTTCGTTAAAAACAAAATTAGGGGCAAATGGTGTGGCAATCCAATATCCAATTGGTTCAGAAAATAATTTTCAAGGTAGTATTGACCTTGTTGAGATGAATTGTCGAATTTTTGATGGTGGGCAAGACGAAAACTATAAGATTACATCTATTCCTAACGAATTATTAGAAAAGGCAAATAAATACCGAAATACTCTGATTGAAGAAGCGGTAAATTTTGATGAAAAATGTATGGAAAAATATCTAAATGGTGAAAAATTAACAACTGATGAAATTAAAAATTGTATCCGTAAAGGAGTTTTAACTGGTTCTTTCTTTCCGGTTTTGTGTGGAACTGCTTTCAAAAATAAAGGGGTGAAAAGTGTTTTAGATGCGGTTGTTGATTATCTTCCATCACCAATTGATACCAAACCAATTAATGTTAAAGATGAAAAAACAAACAAAGATTTAGTTTTAAAAAATTGTGATACTGATAAATTTGTTGCTTTAGCTTTTAAAGTGGCAATTGATCCATTCGTTGGAAAATTAACTTTTATTCGTGTTTATTCTGGAACACTACAAGCTGGTAGTTATGTGATTAATTCTCGCAAAGGAATTAAAGAACGAGTATCACGTTTAATTAAAATGAATTCGAACCAACGTAACGAAATTCAAGAAATTCAAGCAGGAGACATTTGTGCGATTATTGGATTGAAAAACACGACAACTGGTGATACACTATGTGCTTGTGATGTTGATATTAAACTTGAAGCAATGAAATTTGCCGAACCTGTTATTTCTTTAACGGTTGAACCAAAAACAAAAGCTGATCAAGAAAAGATGGCGATTGCTTTACAAAAACTTTCGGAAGAAGACCCAACTTTTAAATATCATACTGACCATGAAACGGGACAATGTATTATTTCGGGTATGGGGGAATTACACTTACAAATTATTGTTGACCGCATGAAACGAGAATTTAAAGTTGATGTTAATGTTGGTGCTCCGCAAGTTTCATACCGTGAAACTTTTACCAAAACTGGTAATGCCGAAGGTAAATATATTAAGCAATCTGGTGGTCACGGTCAATATGGACATTGTGTGATTAGATTTGAACCAAATAAGGATAAGGGCTACCAATTTGAAAGTGAAATTGTTGGAGGAAAAATTCCCCGCGAATATATTAAACCAATTGACCAAGGAATTAGAGAAGCAATGCAATCTGGTCCATTAGCCGGCTATCCTTTAATTGATATTAAAGCAACGGTTTTTGATGGTTCTTTCCACGAAGTTGACTCTTCGGAAATGGCATTTAAAGTGGCGGCAAGTATTGCTTTAAAAGAAGCGGCAAAAATATGCGGTTTAGTTTTATTGGAACCGATTATGTTGGTTAATGTTATTGTTCCAAACCAATATTTTGGTGATACAGTTGGTGATATTTCTTCTCGTCGTGGAACAATTGATTCAGTTGAAGCAAGCGGTAATGCCCAATTAATTAAAGCAAAAATCCCTTTAAAAAATATGTTTGGTTATGCAACAGATTTAAGATCATTTACCCAAGGAAGAGGAAATTATTCAATGCAATTTAGTCATTATGCTCAAGCTCCAAAGTCAGTTGTTGAAGAGATTGTCGAAAGTCGAACAGGAAGAAAGAAGTAATTTATATTCTATATAAAGAGTTTTATTTGATTTTAATAAATTATTTTGTTGTTATTTCTTTTCAATTTATTAGTATTGTTCTTATTGTCTCAATTTGCTCTTTTAAAAGTTTTTCAAAATTATTTTCGAATGAAGCATAAAATAACTTAGTTTCTTCTAAGTTTTCAAATATTTGATTATTTTGTTCGTTTTTAGAAATTTTAATATTTCAATTCAATTCATTATCGCTATGTGCTAATAAATTTCTCAACAGTGTTAAATTATCTAAACATAAAAGATCTTTATGTTTAATTTTTGTTTGGTTACTATTTCTCATTTTATTTAATTTATCTGAGCTTTCAATGCAAGCAACACGATATATTTTATTTTTTAATACTTTAAAATTAATATGTAATAAAAAAAAACATAAACCGTCATCAGTCATTTTTTTTAATGCATTTAATCCACTTGTTGTATTATGCTTTTCGTTCCGTAATATTGTAGCATAACTTTTTATTTTGTTAGACAAACCATTAATTTTGTCATGTGTTTCATCCGGTTGACAACTTAAAAGATTGCATAATTGCTCAATAATTGGTTTATTTTTTTGATCATTTCTCCAATTTTCATCCTTAAATTTTTCCATAAAACTATCCCAATCGGTGGAAGTACCATCATAGAGACACGACAATTTAGAAGCAATTAATAATTTATTCCCAATATTTTCTTTAAATTTCCTTTTCATTGTTTCATATAACGATATATAATAACTAGACATTGTAATATCATAATAAAGATAAATGATTTCATCATATGAAATCATTTTATCTCTATTAAGTAATAGTTTTTTATCTTTTTTTATGTTCTTTGCATTTTCGGCATTAATAATTACTGTATCTTTGCGATTTAAAAAGTTTTTAAGTACGAAAGGGGAATGAGTAGTAATAAAAAATTGTTGTTTAATTTGATTATTTTCCATATTTTGCGATGTTTCAATAATGATTTTAGAAACTATATGTTGTTGATTAGGACAAAGAGAATTTTCTAATTCATCAAATAAACAAATGCAATTTTTATTTGTAAAAAGTAACTTAAGCAAAATAGAAAAAATGTGTTTTTCGCCTGAACTTAATTTGTCAAAATATATTCTGTCTGATTGTTTAATTGCTAACGTATTTTTTGGACTATTATCGTTCGTTGTTATCTTTGATACAAAAAAATTTCTATTCTCTGCGAAATAAATAAAATCATTATCATTATTGGGAAGTTCAAATTTAAAATATCTTTTTAAAATATCATTGTAAAAATAATATTTACTATATAACAAAACGACTGCAGATAATTCTGACTTCTTCCGATCATCGACAGTTTTGTCCAATGCTTTTAAGATAATATCACGAGTAAAAATCATAGTTTTTCACTCATTACGAAGTGTCAAAATATTATTTTTCACATCTTCCGTTTCCGATGCAACATTATGATTTTTAGTAACTAATTCTATCTTTAATGAAAATAAATACTCGACAAACTCATTAATATAAAATTTGTCCGTCAAAAATAAATGCTGTTTTTTGTTATTTTGGCGATTTTTTTGGAAAATACAAACAAAATCTTCAAAGAAAAATAAAATTTTATTTTTCATTTTACCAATTTCGTTATCCATATTAATTTTTTTGTTAGCTTGTATAACAAAAGATTCTTTAAATTCTTTTCATTTTTCCGCCGCATCACCTAATTTCAAATTTATTTTATAGTCGAGTTTATTTTTAATATATTGATTTTCAAATGAAAGAATTACTTCTTCCAATAAAGTTAATAATGTTGTTTTTCCACTTCCATTTTTACCTATTAAAATTACAAATTTGGCAGTTGTTATTTTAGTAGCATCGGTACTAGTAAAATCAAATTCCTTTTTGTCTAGATTTTTACTTTCCTCTTTTCAATCGAATACTATTTTTTTTATATACATAAACTTAAACCATTGTTTAAAATTAGGATGTTTTTTATTTGATCAAATACCTATAAATATCACTTATCTTTTTCACTTTAATTTTTCCATGATTTAGACTAAAGCCTTCATTTTCTTTATATTTAGGCATAATATGAAGGTGAAAATGAAAAACTTGTTGTCCAGCAATTTTACCTTGGTTGGAAACATAGTTGTAACCTAAAGGTTTAATTGGTAAAGATTTATTTAATATTTTTATTACTTTATTACTTAACTTTACAATTGCAGACAATACTTTTGGTGGGGTATTTTGTCAATCACAATAATGTTTTTTGGGAATGATTATTGTATGCCCATCGCTAACAGGATTTATATCAAGCAAAGCAATTGCTTTGCTATTTTTAGCAATAATTAAAGCGGGAATTTGTTTTTTTACAATTTGACAAAAAATGCATTTATTACTTGCCTTTTTGCATTTATTCATACTCTAAAATTATAGAATAAAACACAAGAATTTTCTTCTTGAACAAACTTACACAAGTAAAAAAGAAGAGTAAAGATAGTCATTATTTTACTTCTTTAACTTCATCATAATTTGCATAAAATTCGACTTCAATCTTTTTATCCGATGACATATTATTTTCTTCATGTGTTATCGCGCCAATGTATATTGGTTTGTGATCGTTTGGTTTATCACTCATATGAGCCCCGATCATATTAGCACCAATTGATGAAATATCCACACCTTTGTTTGCTAAAACTGCTTTCAATGCATCAATCCATTCGTCATAATTGTTAGGTTTATCGTTTGATGTACCGCCAACATTATAAAGAATTTTAATTTTCATGAATTTTTACCTTTCTACTTTCATTTTATTAATATTATGGTATGTTTTTGAATATTTCTACTAACAAACAATATTAGGTCTAAATAAAATATTCTTTGTAAATATTCTCTAATCTATCGAATACTACGATTTTTGAAGCGAAAAAACATTTTTAAACAATAAAAAAAGTGCATATGCAAGGATTATAAAAACTATTGGTAAGACTAAAACTATAAAAATAGTGAAAACTACGATTTTTTTCGTGGGATGAATTAAACTTACACAAAGAAAATTGGAAATATTGATAATTGTTGTTGAATTTACTTATTGCAAATAATAATTGCTTGGACTAATTACAAATAATGTCCAAATCAAATCATCTTAAATCTAGCATAATTAAGATAAAATTTGTTTTTCGGTTTCACAACAAAAATATTTACAAAAACACACAAATGTCCTACAATTAAAAAAATTAATTAAATTCGTAGTAGAGGTCGTAAATTATATGAAAATATCAAGAAAATCTTTAATTGGATTAAGTGCTATCACATCATTGTTGGTATCGGCTAGTGCTATAAGTATTACAAATAAAATGAGAAAAGAGCCTTTTTCATTAATAACTAAAAGTAATATTGATATGTCTTTTCATTCTAGTGAAATTGATGTTGATAAAAACAATTCTTTAGAACAAGATATTGAAGATGTATTAAAAAAATCTTTAGATGAATTAAATAAAATACTAATCAAAATGGACAACGAATTAATCGTTGCTTGTCTTTGTCTTATTCAATTAGATGATGGAAATTACACTGATTGGAATAGTTTTGTGGCAAAATTTAATGATAATGCATGAAAAGAAAATGAAAAAATAAACCATTTATTAAAAAATTAGCTGATCTTTTAAAATGTAGTTTTGACGAAGTGAATGCAAAAAAAATAAAATTATCCGGAAAAATAGAAAGTAATGTTCAAAAGTTATTAAGTGAGAAACAAGAAGCATTATAGTCAAAAAAACAAATTGAACAACAAAGATTTAAGTGTTTTTTTAATCCATTAAACGATGAGATTGTACTAGTTTGAAAAATCTATTGTACAACTTAATGTCTCTAATAAAAAACATAAGATGGATTAGTTGTTAATAGATCGAATATTGCTTTAAGTTGTTTAAATAATCAATTAAACATCACTCATAAAGTTAATGCTTTAGATGGAAAAGATCATCGAATAAATGAAAAGTTAATAAACAAAATTTAAATCGTTAAAAAAATTGAAGTAAACAATTGAAACACAAAAAAGAAAATCAAACAAGTTTACAACTTAAGAGTTTTCTTGATAAGATTAACAAAAAATAATAATTTTTGTTATATATAAAAAGCAAAATCAAAAATTTAAAGTTTAATAATTATTTAATTTTTGTTCACGATTTACTTTTTGCTTTTTAATTTCAAATTAACTTATATCGAATTTATTTGTAATATTAAAGTTTTTTGTACTTTATAATTTTTACATTACTAAATATAAATTTATTAATGAAAACAAGAAGAATTGATAAATTTTTAGTTGATCGAATCAATCTTTCGCGAAATAAAATTGTTTCTTTAATTGAGAAAAAACTCATTGAAGTTAATGGTAATGTTATTAATGACAAATCACATTTAGTTAATAGCAATGATGAAATTATTATTAAAAAGATAAAAGTTTATGTTTCGCGTGGGGCATATAAATTATTGCATGCAATTAAGCACTACAAGATTAATTTGGAAAATAAAATTTGCCTTGATGTTGGTTGTTCTACTGGTGGTTTTAGTCAAGTCATGCTAGAAGGCAAAGCAAAATTTATTTATGCCATTGATGTTGGTTATAAACAATTTAATCGTAAATTGTTATCAAAAAAAATTTGTTTAAAAGAAAAGACAAACTTTTTAAATTTAAATAGTAGCGATTTCGAGAATAAAATTGATTTTATTGCTTGTGATGTAAGTTTTATTAGTCTTACAAAAATTATTGAACACATTAATAAAATTTTTGCTTATCCTTTTAAATTGGTCTGTTTAATCAAACCAGAATTTGAGCTAACACCAAAAATTATTGCTAAAAATAAAGGACATGTTGATTTAAAATATCACAAAAAAGTAATTGAAAAAATTTTATCATTGGCGAAAAAATTAAATTTAAAAATACATGAGCCAATCAAATCACCAATTGTTGGTGCAAAGAAAGGAAACATTGAATACCTTATTTTATTGGAAAAGAATAATGAATAATAAAATAATTTTTCATTTAGATCTTGATGCTTTTTTTGCCGCAGTTGAAGAAATTAAAAAACCAAGTTATAAAAATAAACCATTAATCATTGGGGGAAGAACTCACAATTCTGTTGTTTCAACATGCAATTATGTAGCACGAAAGTATGGTATTAAATCAGCAATGCCAATTTTTCAGGCAAAAATATTATGTCCCCAAGGCATTATTTTAAATGGTGATTATGCTTTATATAATTCTTATTCGAAAAAAATCTTTACTTTTATTAAAGAAAAATTTACAAATGTCTGTGAGCAACACAGTATTGATGAATGTTTTTTAGATGTCACTGACATCGTTAAAAAATATAAAGATGTTTTAACTTTGGCTAAGACGATTCAAAAAACAATTTTTAATAATTTTAAATTAACCGTTTCCATTGGAATTAGTTACAATAAATTTTTGGCTAAAATGGCAACAGATTTAAATAAACCTAATGGTATTACTTTAGTTAGTAAAAATAATTTTAAAGATAAAATTTGACCTTTATCAATTGAAAAAATGTATTTCATTGGTAAATCAACCGCAAAAATTTTACAAAAAATTGGGATTAAAACAATAAAAGATTTGGCCCAATTTAATAATTTAAAATTATTAGAACATAAACTTGGCAGTCATTGATATTTTATCCATCAAAATGCTAATGGTATTGGTAGCGATTTTGTTAATCTCCAACTAAGTAATCCAAAATCTTTAAGTGTTAGTTATACATTATTAAATAAAACTAATGATTTAAATGAATTAGAAAATTGGTTAAAAATATTATGTCTTGAGTTATCAGAAAAGTTAAAATCGCATCGAATGTATTGTTTGAATGTAATTCTTAAATTTAAATATTCAATCAATAAATTTTATAGTAAAAATATAAAACTAAGCGAACCAATAGGTAGTTATGAAGAAATTTATAAAAATGCTTATATATTACTAAATAAGATTTTCAATTATCAAAAATCTTTTCGTTTATTAGGAGTAGGGGCAAGCGATTTAATACGAATCGATAATCTTTCTCAGCAATTAACAATTTTTTCACGACCAATAAAGATCGTAAAAAAAGATCGTTTAATCCAAAATATTATCGATAAAATTAATGATAAATTAGGAAAAGATGTAATTAGTATAGGCACAAAGCTAATTAAAGATTAATTTTTTTCATTAAATTAGAATTTCCAAACAAAAATTTTTATGCAATTGCTTGCAATACATCAATATGTTTATAAGACGGTATTAACAAAATCAAAAAACATTTAATTATTATTCCAATTATTGAGCACTTACCAATTTTCATTGGATGAATTAATGTATGTTCTATTGTTACCTTTCACTAACAAGTTAATAGAAAAAACTTACCATCCTTCATGTTGTAATTTTACATTGTTAATGGTAATTTGATAATAAAAAAAACACTAAAGATATTACAAGAACTTTGTTTGTTAATAAAAAAATATCATTAATTTTATAAATTTTTTAGGTAACGATGTGCTACAATACCAAAAATTAATAAAATAAAAGTGGTAAAAATATGGAAAATGTAAAAAAATACTTATGGTTCGTTAAGTGTCATTGGTCTAATGACATCATTAGTGACTGCTGCTTCTGCTGTTGTTACTTCAAATTATTGCAAACAATGTAAAGAAAATGTGTTCTCTTTAAATCCCCACCTGAATTTCTTTTAAATCTTCCAAAACATCCAGCTTGTTGTGAAACTGGACTTTATTGTGACATTTATATAGAAACTTATTCTACTACTACCGAAGAACTTCTTAACTCTCTTGACTTTACTATTAATCCCTTTTACTTTAATGAAAAACCACAATATGGTTCTTTGAATAATGGAGCTAGTGATGATTCTTCAGATAACTAAGTTACTATTGAAAGTGCTTTTAAAGAACTAAAAGATTATTGTAATGAAGAATTAAATAAATGATCTGAAAAAGATGAAAAAATATGTAAGAAGTTAGTGAAAACAGTGTTAGAAAGTGATGACCAAACCGAAGAGATGTTTGCATTTTTGTTATTTTAATGCAATTAAAAAATTGGCTTTCTTATGTTTTTGATCGTAAAAATTGTTGTTTAAGGTCTTTTTTTGTTTTAAAAATATAAAAATTGGTTCCATTTTAACTAGATAATCAATTGATTTATCATCATAAATTTAACATGTCCATCATTCATTTAACTTATTTTAATTATGCCTACAAAAAAGAGAGTATTATCTAAAATTTAATTGATGTGCACAAACATTAAAATCGACTACTAAAAAAATCGTTAAGAGCAAATAAGATTATTTTGGTTTTAATTTTGTGATTTTGCAATAATTAATAAGTACTAAGCGCATTAATTCAATATATTTTTTTAATAGGGATTCTATTTTTTCATTTGTAATATTTTCATTTTTAAAAAAAGAATAAAATTCATTTGTTTCAGCAATTTCATCATCATTAGCATTTTTGAATTGTTCCGAATGATTTTTATAATATAAAAAATTTTTTTCTTTTGTTCATGCATGTGCAAACATGTGTCTCAATCTTGTTAAATTAGTTGAGGTTGTTCACGAAGTATCATGTTGTTTATTTTCAAATAATTTTTTTGCTTGATCTTTTATTTCTTCATCTAAACCGTTAATCTTGTCATATATTTCATTAGATTGACATTTTCAAATAGCACATAGTTCCCCAATAATTTTCATATTTTTTTCTTCTTTTTTTCAATTTTCATCTTTAAATTTTGCCACAAAACTATCCCAATTAGTGTAATAATTTTCATCTTCTAATTCACCAAGATAAAAAACAATTAATTGTTTTTTGCTTTGTTCAAATCGTTTTTCTTCTATTATTTCACCGTCATTGTTTAATTTCCAATGCTTAATACATTTAATTTTTTCTATCTCTACAAAATTATTTTTATCTAATTTTTTTTCTTTAATAATTTCATTAATTTTATCTTTATTCTCTTTTAATCAATCATCCATCTCTTTATATGATTCGCACCCAACTTTATTCTTTAATTCTTCATAAAGACTTATGTAGTAACTAGAAGTAATAATATCATAATAAAGGTATGAAATTTCGTCATATGAAATATTATTATCATTGAGCAATAATTTTTTCTTTTCTGACTTTAATATGTTTTCACCAGTTTCAACATTAATAATTACTGCATCGTTACGGTTTAAAAAATTTTTGATAATAAAAGGAGAATGTGTGGCAATGAAAAATTGATGATTTCTTGTTCTTTTTTGCGAATTTTCAATAAAAAAATTAATTAATTTAATTTGCTCACTAGGATATAGTGAATTTTCTGGTTCGTCTATTAAAAAAATGCTCTCATAATGCAAACACATAATGCTTCTCAAGGCAATTTGATGTTTTCATCCCGACGGTAATTGTGAAATTTCGCGTTGATTGCCACATAATGTAAAATTGCAAAAAAATTTCTTCCCATCGGTTTCGGCAGTACCCATTTTAATATTGTTTTCTTGCAATCAATTTTTATAAATACGTAAAATATCTAAATTTCAATTACATGAAATGTCTTGGATTCCAGTGTAATCAAATCTATTTATTGCTAAAATATCATCTTTATAACATTGTTTTTGGGATTCATATTTATTTCTATTAAGCTTTTCTTTGTATTCATGATCATATAAATTTTTTCAATATTTAGTAATTATCGTATCGTTACCATAAGTAGTAGATGTAAAGTACGAATATAAAGGTAAAGGCTTTCATATATTATTCTCGTGAAGAACACGGCAATTTAGTGGTGTTGTGTAATCAAAAATTTTATCGTTTATTGGTTTTCACTTAAAAAAGAAATAAACCGATCCATCGCATAAATTTATTTTTATTTTCGCATAAGGACAATCATTCAATTTATAATTTTTAGCATCATATTCAGGATCAGAAGGATTTTCGTATTGTTTATCATATATTTCTTCATGATTATCAAATAATTTTTGTATTAATGTCAATAAACATGTTTTACCACTACCGTTCTTACCAATTAATAAAACAAATTTTGCTATTTTTTCTTTATTTTTTTCATCTAAATAACAAAAGTCAAATGGTGGTAGATTATTAAATATTGTTTTCTTCACAATATTTTCATTCATAAAAAAATTAATTTTTTTAATAATCATAAGTTAACAACATATTTTTATCATTCAATTATGAATGATTTTTCCTCATCATTTCTTGACAACGCGGACATAAACAATCAATAATTTCAATTTCATCAAAATAATTTCAACAACGTTGACATTTAATTTTTGAGGTTTTTTTCACCTTTATGTCATATTCTTTGTTTTTTGTATCAACACTATTTATAGTTACCGTTGCCACATTAAAAATCTTCTTTAATAATTGTGAATTAATGTTATTGCTATTATTAAACGTTAGTGCTACATCCACTTCGTTACTTTTATTAATAATCTTTTGGTTACGTAATTGTTCAATTTTTGCAAAAACAAGATCTTTTAGTTTAAAGATTTGTTGCCATTCTTCTTGGTTTATTTTAGCAAAAGAAAAAGGAATTTTTTCAACTCAATCTTCTAAAAAAACACTTTCTTTTTTGTCTGTTTTATTGAAATAGTTATAAACTTCATAACATGTGTGTGGAATAATTGGATTAATTAAAATAACATAGGTATTAACAATTAAATATAAAATTGTTTGAATCGCTCGACGGTGTTTGTTATTAACTTCATCGCAATACAAACAATCTTTAACTAATTCAAAATATCAACTTGATAAATCATCAACAATATTTTTTACATTGCGAACAATTACGGCAAAATTAAATTTTTTATAAGCATCGTTAATTATTTCAACACTTTGGGCTAATTTATTTAAGACAAAAAGATCTTCTTTTTCAAATTCCCAGCACGAATTTTTTTCATAATCAAAATCACTAATATTTGCTAAACAAAATTTAAACAAACTATTACGGATTTTACGGTAAACTTCTCCAATCTGATTTAAGATATTTTTGGAAATTGATACATCGGCAATATAGTTACTATTTGCCACTCATAATCTTAAAATATCCGCTCCATAAGTTTTAACAATATCCAATGGATCAACTCCATTACCAAGGGATTTTGACATCTTTCTTTTTTTTTCATCAACACACATACCATGACTAATTAATTGCCGGTAAGGACTAAAATTATTGATAATAATCGAAGTGATTATAGAAGAATTAAATCAACCCCGATATTGATCGTTTCCTTCAAGATATAAATCAACCGGATAGCAATTTGTATTTTTATACATCAAGTGACTCGAACCAGAGTCAAACCAAACATCCATTGTATCAAGACATTTTGTGAATTTTTTGTAATCATATTTTTTATATTTTTCGGTTAAAAAATATGTAATTGGTTTGCTAAATCAAATATTCGTTCCTTCTTTTGCTAAGATTGTTAAAATATTTTCTAACAATTGTGGATCAAGAATTGGTTTTTCATCTTGGTCGTAAATTAAACAAATTGGAACCCCCCAAACCCTTTGACGAGAAATACATCACTCATTACGCTTTGCAATCATTTCTTGCATATGTTTTTTACAAGATTCATTAATAAATTGAACATGTTCCAAAGCATTGATAATTTGAGATTTTACTTTTGTAATATCAACAAATCACTGCTTTGTTGCTCGAAAAATAACTGGTTTTTTTGTTCGTCAATCAATGGGAGCAGAGTGGGCAAATTCACTATGATGTAAAATTTTGTTTTGTTGTTTTAAACGACTAATAATGGCATCATTAACTTTTTCATAAAATAATCCTTTTAATTCTGGATCATTAAGCTCATCATTAAAACAAGCATATTTATCTAAGGGGCATGTTGGGTTAATGTTATATTTTTTACAAGCAAGATAATCATCGTCACCAAAACTTGGCGCATTGTGAACTAATCCCGTACCGTCATGATCAGAAACATAATCAGCAAGAATTACAAAACATTGTTTATTTGGGTACAAAGGATGTTGATACACCACATTTTCTAGTTCTTTCCCTTTAATTGTTTTTATAATCGCATAGTCATCCCATTTAAATAATTGCACTACTTTTACTAATAATGTCTTACCAATAACATATTGTTCGTTCTTGTATTTAACTAACAAATATTCAAAAGAAGGATGGACAGCAACAGCAACATTAGCCGGTAAAGTTCATGGTGTTGTTGTCCAAATAATTAATTGGTCGTTTGTTTGTAACACATTTTTTCCATTCGTAACATTGAATTTTACATAAATGGACGGAGAAATTAAATCTTTATACTCAATTTCGGCTTCGGCTAAAGCTGTTTGACTTGATCATGATCAATATACAGGTTTAAAAGCTTGATAAATTAACCCTTTTTTTATCATTTCGATGAATAATTCTAATTGCCTTTTTTCATAATCTTTTGTAAGAGTACAATAAAATTTTGTGTAGTCAGTTAATAGACCGAATTGGGCAAATTGTTTTTTTTGGATTTCAATATTATCTAATGCAAATTGATAACAAAGATCACGTTTTTCAATAGCAGATAATGCATAATATTTTTTTCCCATTTTTTTATAAATAGCATGCTCTATTGGTAAACCATGACAATCCCATCCCATAAGAAACGGTGCATAAAAACCATAAGCATTTTTATAACGAATGATAATATCTTTTAAAATTTTATTTAAAGCATGCCCAACATGAAGATTACCATTGGCATATGGGGGTCCATCATGCAATATTCATAATTTATTGTTACTATTTTTTTGTAAAACTTTGTGATAAAATTTATTTTCCTGTCAAATTTGTTGAAATTTTGGTTCATTTAAAGATAAATTAGCCTTCATTTGGAAATCGGTTTTTAAAATATTTAAACTTTGCTTTATCGCTTCTTTTGTCATGAGAAAATATTAAACTTTATATTTGAAAATTATATGAAAATATAATAAAAAGAGTTGATGAAAAATAAACAAAAATTCCTTTGCTACTTAAAATATTTTTTTAGTTGTTTAACGATTTGACCAATTATTAAATATCGTACTTGGGTTAAGCAAATTAAAAATACAAATATTTTAGTACAAAAAATCATCGAAAATATTGTTTCGCTTTGTCAATCATATCGAATGAAAATTACCAAAATTTTTAAATTTTTTGGTCAAAAAAATAAAAGTGAATATGTTAACACGATTTTAAAAAAATTTTTGGTTTTTGAAATTAATAATTCCACTTTTAAAGATTTTTTAAGGTTAAATGAAAGTTTTGGGATTGTTGTCACCAAATTTTTAAAAATAGGAAAGAAAACTTTTGATGCATATTGGCACGAAGTAAATATTTTCAAAAAGCAAACTAATTTTTACACAAAAGCAATTAATTCTTTTCTTGGTGAAGTTAAATTTAATTTTAGAAATTGACCAAAAAAAATTCTAAGGAAAATTTATTTGCAAATTAACAATATCTAGTAAATATTAAGTTTTTCTTTTATATAGGTATTAACAATTTTTTTATTTTTTGTTACACATAAATTTGAATAATTTAAGTGCTTTTGCTCGTCAACAAAATCATTTAAATTGCAAGCAATCCATTTTGAAATAATTTCAGAAGATAAGTTTGGATAAAAATCGTTTACATTTGGTGGAACTAAATAAAAACACTTGTTAATTTTTTTAGGATGATCAAATTTGGTTGTCGCTTTTGCAAAGATAAAAGAAATACCATTTTCTGCACTTAAATCAATAAACAAAGATTTTTTTTGACATTTTAAAGTATTATCGGAAACGATATTTCATGATGATTTTATTCCCGGTTTAATTGGCAATGAAATTATGCATTGATAACACGGCAATCATGAACTTATTTTTTCAACATCATATTTAATAATCTTAAATTTAAGCATTTTCTCTTTTGCTAAATTAGTTGTTGCTTCGATAATTTCTTTTTCAACGCTTATTGGATATGATATATTAGCAACAATCGTCACGTTGTAATTATTTTTCAATAACATTTGGGCCAACTTACAGGCATAACTTGAGTGATTAAAAATTAAAATATTTTTAACATTTATTATTTTATTTTTCACTTTATTTAATGTCGCTAAAACATAATTATTTTTAACAGCTTGTAATTCATTAAATAATGTGTATTTTTTTTGTTTAGAATCGAATAAACAAATTCATTGAAAACTAGAAATATTGTAATAAAGACAATACTCAAGCATTTTGACATTATTTAAAAAATTAGCCATAGTGACAATTGTTTTATTGGAAGCAATCTTAAGCTCTTTTTTTGTAAAACATTCTACTTTCAATAGAATGTCACATTTTTTTAAAATTTCTTCTTTTTTAACAATTTTACACCCAACTTTAGAATATTCTTGATCAGAAATTCCAAGTTTTTTACCATAATTTTCAACAACAAATATATCAATTCCTCGCGATATATTTTTTTTAATGTCTTTAGGAAGAAGAAAAAGGATTTTTGTTTTTTTTGAAGCGAGCAAACCTATGCTTTTCATAGAAATAATTATATTTATCTAAGTTTGACAGCGACACAAAAGCATAATAAAATATAATATTTTAGGAAAGATCAAAAAAATTTTATGGTAAAAATTAGATTAGCACGATTTGGGAGGAAGAATAGTCCATTTTATCGTATCGTTACATCGGATTCACGAAATCGTCGTGATGGTGCTTTTATTGAACAATTAGGAACATATGAACCTTTCACTGGAAAAGTAACAATTGACGAAGAAAAATCGTTATTTGCTTTAAAAGTTGGGGCGCAACCAACTAGCACTGTTAAATCAATTTTGAAGAAAAAAGGAATTTTTGCTAAATTTTTACTTACTAAACAAAAAAAAGTAAAAACAAAGAAAAAAGATTCGCAACCTAGCGATGTAGCAAAAAAATAGAGAATATCATTATGGCAAAAATAAGCAATTTAGCAATTATTTCAGCAATTCAACGAAAACAAATGCGTTTTGATTTACCTAATTTTCGTGTTGGTGATACGGTTGAAGTATCAGAAAAAATTATTGAAGGTAAAAAATCGCGAATTCAAAAATTTTGTGGGATTGTTTTAAAAATAAGTGGAACAAACAATACTTTAAATTTTATTGTCCAAAAAGAATCTTATGGTATTTTTGTTGAAAAAACATTTTTTCTTCATTCTCCACAAATTGTTAAGATTGAAATTTTAAAATTAGGAAAAGTACGTCGTGCCTATCTTTCGTATATGCGCAATCGCAAAGGAAAATCAATACGAATTAAGACACAAGATGTTTCCATAAAGAGCGAAGAGTAGTTTGCAAGAATTATTCTTATCTTTAAAAACTTTACTTTTGCTATTACTAATCAATAAAGAAAACTCGAAATAAATATGAAAAAAATCATTATTTTAACCCTTTTTGACAAACCAATTCAACAATTGTTGAATTTTTCAATTATTAAAAATGCTATTGCCAAAAAAATCATTGAAATTAAAATTATCAATTTTCGTGATTATTCGAAAAATAAGCATAAGAAAGTTGATGACTATCAATATGGTGGTGGTCCTGGTATGGTTCTAACATTACAACCGATTGTTGATGCGATTAAAAAAAATAAAAAGAAGAATATGGAAGTAATTTTATTATCCCCTCAAGGTAAGAAATATGACCAAAAAATGGCAAATAAATTTGCTAAAAGTAAAAAAAATTTAATGCTTGTTTGCGGTCATTATGAAGGATTTGATGCTCGTATTATTAATTTTGTTGATCGTGTGATTTCAATTGGAGATTATGTTTTAACTGGTGGTGAATTACCAGCATGTATTGTCGTTGATAGCATGGTTCGACTGCTCGATTCATGCATTGCCAAAAAAAGTTTATTAAATGAAAGCTTTAATGAAAAGCTATTGGATTATGATTGTTACACAAAACCAAAAAACTTCTATGGTTACAAAGTTCCCCAAGTCTTGCTAAGTGGAAATCATAAATTAATTGAGGAATTTCGCAGAAAAAATCGCCTTAAAAAAACAAAACAATTACGTCCTGATTTATTAAAGAAATAAGCAATATAATTTTTTTATGCTAAAACCTAAACAAAAACTTTACATAAAGGATAAAATAGATTATTTGTTTTTTGTGGGTAATGTTTTAATCTTTTTGGGTTGTGCGATAACAACAATCCTATTTGTTAAAAAAGCAAAAATTAATCGTGATTGGTATTTTCTTTTACCAACAATGATTTGTAATTTTTTTTCATTTCTTTTTGTTGGTTGTTTTTTATTTAAAAAAACAAAAATTATCTTATATCAAACCTTTCATTTCCAAAAAAAATGATTATATTTTTATATGCTTGGGGTTACTTTATATTTATTTGCATTTTTATTTGATTCGATCTTTTGTATGATCGCAAAATCAAATATTAAATCAAATTGGTCAGAGAAAACAATACAAATTTGTTTAGCTGTATATGTCGTTTTGGTTATGCTTTTAACATCACTAGCAATTTTTTTTCAACGTTTTGCCCAAGGAAAAATTGATTACGAAATTGAACAAAAAAGACATGGCAAAAGTAAAGTAGATGATCAGTTGTAAAAAATGTAATATCTTACGTTTTACAAATCGTTTGCAATTACGAAAATGATTGGCAAAAAATTGTCAAACGGAAAAAGAATGTTTTGTCATAATAAAAAAAGGTAAACCAATAAATCAACGAGCACTATGATACATTGATTGCGTTGAAGAAGCACTATGTTTCGGTTGAATCGATTCGATCGTTCAGAAAAGTAAAAAATACGGATTATTTATTCGTCTTTCACCCCGACGAAAAAATAGTCATTGAACAATGCATAATATCGAACGCTGCAAGCGGCTAATTAAATTAAAATTAATGACAAAATATGGTTTAAAGACTCTACCAAAAATGGATCAAAAATTCAAAATTAGAATTGATTTGAAAAGAATTTTAAATCGCGATAAACAACTTGCAAAAAATTTTAATAATTTCCCAAAATTATACCAAAGAATTCGCCTTGATTCGATTCAACGTTATTTTAAAATTAATCGTGAGAAATATAAAAAAGCCAAACAAAATTTTATTAAAAAAACAAAGTTAAATAAGATGTATGGTGATTGAAATGATTATGGTCGCTTGCGCGATTAAAATTTATCAAATTTTTTTCGTAATTATTTCAATATTATTGGAAATCGCCTTTTTATATTTGGTTGAAGTAAAATCATTTGCAATTAAATAATCGACATCGTTTGTAATTGAATTGACAACTGTAGCATCATATTTTTGCTCCAAAAGTTTTTTAATCTCATTGCGGGGAATTTCAAATGAACCTGTAATACAAAAACATTTTTTATAGTAAATGCTATCTTTTTCAAAGTTTATCGCTGATAAAAAGTTCATATTAACACCAAATGATGATAATTTATCAATTAGTTTTAAATTACTTTTATTGGAAAAAAAATTTACAATCGATTTGGCAATTGTCTCACCAATATCTTTTGTTACCATTAATTGCTCAAAACTCGCTTTCATCAAATTCGACATATTCAAATAAATTTGGGATAATTTTTTGGCGATAACACTACCAACATGTCGAATTCCTAAAGCAAAAATTAAATTATTAAGATTTTGTTTTTTTGAATTTTCAATGGCAGCAACTAATTTATCAAACATTTTATTTTTAATGTGCAAATTGCTATTGATAATTTCATTTTTTTTTGTTTTTAGTACATATAAATCGGCAATTGATTTTAAAAAATTATGGTCCCAAAGCTTTTCAATAATTTTTATTGATAAACCTTCAATATTCATACAGTCGCGACTTACATAATGAATAATTGCTTGCAATGACTTTGCTTTACAATCATTGTTAATACAATATTGATCAATGTCATCATTGATTTTTTCTAATCGTGAACCACAAATAGGACATTTTTCAAATGGCACAAATCTAGATAATTGTCCCGATCTTTTTTCTAAAACTGGTCCAATAATTTTAGGAATAATTTCCCCCGCTTTAAAAACTTTAACCCAATCATTGACACGAATGTCTTTTGCCACGATATATTGCGCATTATGTAATGTTGCAGCGGAAACAATTGAACCATCCAATTCGATAGGTTGTAATTTTGCCACATATGTTATTTTGCCCGTTCGACCAACAGTAGCAACAATTTGTTTTAATTTTGTAACAACAACTATTGGGGCAAATTTATATGCAATTGCTCATTTGGGAAATTTGCTAGTTTCACCTATCTCTTTATATAACGAGAGTTGATTAACTTTGATAACGATTCCATCAATCGGATAATCAAGATTGTTTTTTATAGAATTAAATTTTTCAATTTGATTAATTGCTTCTTCAATTCCCAAGCAAACCTTAATTTCATGAGCAACCTTAAATTTTAAAAATTTTAGAAATTCAATAATTTTACTTTGCTTGTCGATTTTATCTTCCACATTTTCGTCAATAATTTGGTAAACCAATAAGCTTAAATTACGTTTGGCTGTAATCTTTGGGTCTAATTGCCGTAAACTGCCCGAAGCGGCATTGCGACAATTTGAAAATTTTTTATCGTCATCAAGAATTTGGGCATTGATTTTTTCAAAATTCCTCTTTGTTAAAAAAACTTCACCGCGTATTTCAATAGGTTTTTCGTAGTCGATTTTAATTGGTAAAGTTTTAATTGTTCGTGCGTTATTCGTAATATCTTCACCAACTACACCATCTCCGCGTGTTGCTGCTGTTTTCAAAAAACCATTTTCGTATTTCAACGAAATACTTAGACCGTCAATTTTTGGTTCCAAACAATATTCAATTTTACTTTGACCAGTTTCTTTTTTGATGCTATTATCGAATTTTCTTAATTCATCGTAGGAAAAAGCATTAGCCAATGACATCATTTTTGTCTGATGGATAATTTTTGCTAATTTAGTGCTTGCTTCACCACCGACTCTTTGTGATGGAGAATCGGGTGTAATTAAAGAAGGGTATTGTTTTTCTAAAGCAATTAATTGCTTTAATGTCTCATCATATTCAAAATCAGAAACAGTTGGGGAATTTAAAACATAGTATTGATACTCCCATTGTGTCAATAATCGTTTCAAATTTTCGATTTTTTTCTTTGCTTGATCAAATTGATTAGTCATGAAAAGATGAAATGATTATTGTTCTTAAATGATTTTATTTGGAGCAGATGAGGGGAATCAAACCCCCGTATTAACCTTGGCAAGGTTACATTCTATCATTGAATTACATCTGCATCATTTGATAATTATAAAATATTAAAAAATTTAAGACTATCGTTTTTTTCGTATATAATCACAATAATTAAACTATTTTACTTGATTTTATCATTTAATAAATAGGTTTAAAAGGTGTTTTGCGTGGTATCGTCAGCAAAAAAAAATCGAGAAAAAATTATTGCCCCTCTTGTAACTAGAAGGAGTTATGATAAACAAGATCTTGCTTTTGTTGAACCTAATTTACTAGAAATCCAAAAAAAATCTTATGATAACTTTTTAAAAAAAGGATTATCCGATTTAATTAGTTCTTATTTTCCTATTAATCACCCAAAAAACCTTATTTATGAAGTCCGTTTCAATGGTATCAAGTTTTATAACGGTAAATTCAACGAGGAAGAAGCGAGGTACCGCGGTAAAACATATTGTAAAACTCTTTATGTTGACTTGTCTTTAATCAACAATGAAACTGGTGTTGTGAAAACCCAAAAAGGGACAAAAGGAAAGAAAAATAATCCAAATGTTGATGTTCACGATGGTGTTTTTTTCGCAGAAATTCCAATGATGACAAAAAATGGAACTTTTATTGTTAATGGAATTGAAAAATTTGTCATTTTACAAGCAGCGCGCAGCCCGGGTGCTTACATTCTTAATAAAGCACAAATAAAATTAGCCCGAAAGAAAAAAGTAATTGAAGGTTTTATTTGCGAACTTCTTTTGGCTAAAGGAACAATTATGGTCTTTAGTCTTGACCAGATTAACAATAAACCAATTATTAAATTATTTTTACGAAATGCTACTTCTGATGCCGTTGAAGTTTTTTCAGCAACACAATTTTTGAAAGCTTTTGGTTTTAGTTGTGACCAAGTTGATAAAATTTTTAAATCTTCGCCAATCATTAAAAATTCATTATTGTTTGATGGAATAAAAAAAAGTTATGCGTCTAAGTTTTTGGGTTGTTACACACACCAAACAATTATGGAAAATGACGAAATTATAAAATTATCAAAATCACTAACAAATATCAATGGTGTAAATGAAATTAAATCAACAGGGCTAATAATTGATTTAAAACTTAAACAATTACTTTATAAGTATGAAAAACTTAATAAAAATTTATTAGAAGCGAAAAATCCTAGTATAAAAAAAGATTATCAAAAAAAAATTTCTTTACTTTTGGATGCAATTATTACCGAAAAGGCTGCAATGGATATTGTTAATGCTCTTGCTATTTCAAAACGACAAATTGAAAATTTATGCATGCAATACCATAATTTTTGCTACCAAGATTTTTTCATTCAATATTTCTTTAATAAAAAGCAATATGGTTTGTCTTCAGCCGGAAGGATTAAATTAAACCATAAATTGCACTTAATTGAAAGACTTTACCAAAAAATTCTTGCCCATGATTTATACACAAAAGAAGGCAAACTATTCTTAAAAGCTAAAACTTTAATTAATAAAAAAGAATTAGATCTACTTAAAAATGCATTGCTCAATAATGAATTAGATATTGGTCAAAAATTTTCAATTAACCATGGTTTTGTTTATCCTAAGAATAATGGAAAAATTTGTGAAACGATTAAAATTAATTCGATTGATGTTGTTGCCAATAACGATAGTACCATCGTGAATTTAGTTGGTGGTGTTGATTTTAATGAGAAATCTGAGGCATTAACAATTTTTGACTTACTTGCTGCCATTTCTTATACGATTAATCTCCCTTTAGGAATTGGTAATTACGATGATATTGATCATTTGGGTAACAAGCGAATTAAATTAATCCATGAACAATTAAGAAATAAACTTGTTGTTGGAATGGCATATGTTGAAAAATATATTAAAGATAAATTGTCATCTTTAGTTTCTGGAACAATGAATGCAGAAAATCGTTTAAAAAAAGAAAAAGCGGCAACAATAAAATCTGTTGTTAGTGCTAAACCTTTTGAACAGGCAGTCAAAGCATTTTTTAATACCTACCAGTTGACACAATTCATCGATCAACAAAATCCTCTATCCGAATTGACGAATAAGCGGCGAATTTCAGCAATGGGTGATGGTGGTGTACGACGTGATGATCCAAATTTGGATGTGCGAGATGTACATTATAGTCACTATGGACGAATATGTCCAATTGAAACGCCGGAAGGAATGAATATTGGTTTGATTATGTCATTGGCTTCTTTTGCTAAAGTTGATGATAATGGTTTTTTAATCACACCTTATTTTAAAGTGGAAAATGGTGTTATTACGAAAGAAGTTCATTGATTGAATGCTGCCGAAGAAGATGAATATATTATTGGTGAAGCGACAATTCCTCATGATGAAAATGGCAAAATTACGGTAAAAGAAACTATTGCACGCTTCCACGGTACACAAGAAATTTTCTCTTGCCAGCAAATTAACTATATCGATATTTCACCAAAACAAGTTGTTTCAATTGCTGCTAGTGCCATTCCTTTTTTGGAAAATGATGACTCGGCACGGGCTTTAATGGGGGCAAATATGCAACGTCAAGCTGTACCTTTACTCAAACCTTATGCTCCAATTATTGGCACAGGTTCAGAATATAAAATTGCACATGATTCTGGTTTAAGTGTTATATCACCAATTGATGGTGAAGTTCTTGCTGTTGATGGAAAACATCTTCTTATTCAAGATAAAACGGAAAAGAAAATTAAGATTAATTTAACAAAATTCCAAAAAACAAACCAAAACACATGTAACAACCAAAACCCAATCGTTGAAGTCGGACAAAAAATTAAAAATAGTCAAGTTTTAGCTGATGGTCCAGCGATGTTTAATGGAGAATTAGCCATTGGGAGAAATCCATTAATTGCTTATATGACATGATACGGTTACAACTTCGAAGATGCGATTGTAATTTCGAATCGTTTAATTCAAAATGATGCTTATACTTCAATCGAAATTGAAGAGTTTTCTTGTGATGTTATCCAAAATAAAAACGGTGATGAAGAAATAACACGTGATTTGCCTAATGTTTCGGATGATGCAAAAAAATATTTAAATGAAGATGGCATTATCATGGTAGGAGCAAAAGTTAAAGAAGGAGATGTTTTAGTAGGAAAAATAACACCAAAAGGTGTTGTTGATTATTCACCCGAAGAAAAATTATTGAGTATTATTTTTGGTAGCAAATCGCAAAATTATAAAGATAATTCGTTAAAAGTAAAACACGGTGGAGGGGGAATAGTTATCGCTGTTAAACATTTCCGTAGTATTGACGGTGATTTGCTTCCTGATGATGTTATCGAAAAAGTCGTTGTTTATATTGCCCAAAAACGAAAACTACAAGTTGGTGATAAGATGTCAGGACGACATGGAAATAAAGGTACAATTTCAAAAATTGTTCCGGTGGAAGATATGCCCCATCTTGAAGATGGAACACCAATTGATATTTTATTATCTCCGCTGGGTGTTCCATCACGAATGAACTTAGGACAAATTCTCGAAGTTCATTTGGGTTGAGCAATGTACAACTTAGCGAAGAAAAAATTCTTTACAATGATAAAAGATAATTGTTCTGACCAAGAATTTGTTCAAACATTTGGTTTACCACAAAATAAAGTAAAAATTTTGAAAAAAATTGCTAATAATTATTTAACAACAAACAAAATTTCTTCTGTCGATGTTTTCAAAAATCTTGATTTATCCATTATTCTTAATAAGGTTGGATTAAGTCACGAAGATTTATCATTAAAAGCAGAAACACCAGTCTTCATGGGGGCGAAATTAGATGATATTGCTAAAACAATGCAAGAAGCGGGAATTGATCCAATTAAAACAAAGGGAAAAGTTCGATTAATTGATGGAAAAACAGGAGAATACTTTGATGATGAAGTTACGGTTGGTGTTATGTATATGCTAAAATTAGATCATATGGTTGAAGATAAAATTCATGCTCGTGCTGTTGGTCCATACTCTAAAATTACCCAACAACCATTAGGTGGAAAAAGTCAAAATGGTGGTCAACGTTTTGGTGAAATGGAAGTTTGGGCTTTGGAAGCTTATGGTGCAACCCACAATTTGCAAGAATTACTAACAATAAAATCCGATGATGTGAGTGGAAGAAATTGAACATACAATGCAATTGTTAAAGGGAAAAAATTGCCAATACCGAGTTTACCAAGTTCATTTAAATTGTTAACAAAACAACTACAGGGATTATGCTTAGCAATTACTGTTTACGACGAAAAAAATAATAAGCACGATATTAATGATTTTACTGCGACAATTATCAACGAAAAGAATGAAAAGAAAGAAGAAAAGAGCAATGATTCTTTCGAATTGACCGAAGATGTTAATGATGATTTTAGTTTAATATAAAGAAAGGATAATTATGGCAATTAATTTACACAACATTAAAAAATTACAAATTGGTTTAGCAAGTCCTGAACAAATTTTGAAATGAGCACGAGGAACTGAAATAACTTCTTCCGAAACGATAAATTATAAAACAGCAAAACCAGAAGAAAATGGTCTATTTTGCGAAAAAATTTTTGGGCCAGTAAAAGATTTTGAATGTGCATGTGGAAAATATAAAAAAGTAAAATACCGCGGTAAAGTTTGTGAAAAATGTGGTGTTGAAATTATTGAAAGTATCGTCCGAAGTGAACGAATGAGTTGTATTAAACTTGCTTATCCTTGTACACACATTTGAATGAGTAAAGAATTTCCTAATCCATCAAAAATTTCGCAATTACTTGATATTAGTTATAAAAATATTGAACAAGTTATTTATTTTGTTAACTATATTGTAGTAAAAAACGATAATGAAAAATTTAAGGATTTCTTCCAAACGAAAGAAGTAATTCCGATTGCTGCTGATCAAAAAACAAATATGATGGCACGAAAAAAAATTGCCAATGCTCTTTGAATTATCAAAAAAAACTTAGAAAAGAAAATTGCTAATGATAAACAAGACAAATCTTTTGCTAACTTAAAACAAGATTTGGAAGAAATTTCCCAATATTTGGCAACAATTGAAAACCAAAATTTAGCTTTTGAAACAAAGTATATCTTTTCGCTAATTACAAAATACACTGGAATTGAAATTGAAATTGGTTCACTTGCAATTAAACATTTATTACAAGCAATTAATCTCCAAAATGAAGCAAAAAATATTACACGACAATTAAAAAGGGTTTCACCGGCAACATTGAAATTTAAAAAATTAATGAGTCGTTTAGAAATTATTAAATGATTTATTAATTCTAAAATAAAACCGGAGTGAATGGTTTTAGATGTTATTCCGGTCACCCCCCCAGAAACAAGACCGATTGTTCAACTTGAAAATGGTCGCTTTACTACATCTGATATTAATACTTTTTACCGGAAAATAATTATTCGTAACCAACGTTTGAAGCGCTTGACTAACGAACAAACACCACAAATAATTTTAGATAACGAACGCAGGATGTTGCAAGAAGCAGTAGATGCTTTGTTTGATAATTCTTCCCGAACAAAATCAACAATTAGTAAAGATAAGCGTGTTTTGAAATCATTAACGGATTGTTTGAAAGGAAAACAAGGTTTATTCCGGCAAAATTTATTAGGAAAACGAGTTGATTATTCAGGTCGTTCCGTAATTGTTGTTGGACCAGATTTAAAAATGTACCAAGTTGGAATTCCAGCGCCAATGCTTCTTCAATTATTTAAACCTTTTATTATTCACGAACTAATTACAAAATATGATGAAAATGGTATTGAAAAAACACCAATTGCCAATACCGTTAAGCGTGCGGAAAAATTGATTTTACAACAAGATGATGTGATCTGACCAATTGTTGAAAAAATTATCAAAAAGCATCCAGTTTTATTAAACCGTGCTCCAACACTTCACCGTCTATCAATTCAAGCTTTTGAACCAAAAATTATTGATGGAAAAGCAATACGATTACATCCGTTGGTTACAACTGCTTTTAATGCCGATTTTGATGGGGATCAAATGGGGGTTTATGTTCCTTTATCCCAAGAAGCAATTGCTGAAGCGCGTAGTATTTTATTAGCTAGTTGACACATTCTTGGTCCAAAAGACGGTAAACCAATTATTACACCAACACAAGACATGATTTTAGGTGTATATTATCTTTCAAAAGTAAAGAAAAATACGGTTGGGGAGGGTATAATTTTACCTTCAATTACTCAGGCTAAGCAATTGCTAAATTTGAAATGTGTAACTTTACACACATTAGTGGGAATTTCAACCAATTGTTATCATGATAAAGGTTTACCAAAAGATTGTCTTCTAATTACAACCATTGGTAAAATTATTTTTAACGAAATTATGCCAAAAACAATGCCTTACATTAATCATATTGATTTATTACCCCCTTCTCTTGCTAATGGCGATATTGTTAAAACTAATTGTAATTTTGCCGATGTGATAAAACAATATAAACCAAGTATTCCGTTTGTTAAAAAAACTTTGCAAAAAATTGTTGACTTTTTATATGAAAAATTCCCAATTGAAGTTGTCGCTAAAACAATGGATTTAATTAAAAATATTGGTTTTGAATATTCGACAAAATCCGCAATTTCTTTTTCGGCTTTTGATTTACCAATTTATTCAAAAAAATATGAATTTTTCCAAGAGGCGGATAAAAAAGTTATTGCTTTGAAAAAACAATTTGACAAAGGTTTGCTCACCGATGATGAAAGATATAGTAAAACAATTAAATTATGAAGTGATGTTAAAGATAAAGTTATGCATGACATTGAAAATATTATTAATGATGAAAAATATCGTGATAATTCGGTAATCACAATGGCTAATTCTGGTGCTCGTGGTAATGTTTCACAATTTACCCAAGTTCTTGGTATGCGAGGTTTGATGTCTAAATCTTATAACTATGACCAAAAAACAAAATCGAATGTTATTAAAGATATTATCGAAACGCCAATTAAGCATAACTTCTTAGAAGGATTAACTATCTCTGAATACTTTAACTCTTCTTATGGAGCGCGTAAAGGAATGGCGGATACAGCGATGAAAACTTCAAAATCTGGTTATATGACACGAAAGCTTGTTGATGCTGCACAAGAAATTATTGTTAAAGAAGAAGATTGCCATACAACAAAAGGTTTACTTGTGGAAGCAATTGTTGATCATAAACAAAATTTCAAAATTGAAAGTTTAGCGGAACGAATTGCTAATCGTTATGCTTTTGCCGATATTATTCATCCAAATAATAAAACTATTTTGGTTGCAAAAAATCAAATTATTACAAATGAAATGGCAAATAAAATTGAAAAATTGGGAATCAAGCAAGTAATGATTCGTTCAGTTTTACATTGTAAATGTAAAAATGGTGTTTGTCAAAAATGTTTTGGTAATGATCTTGCAACAAAAAAATTGGTTGAAATTGGAACAGCAATCGGTGTTATCGCGGCGCAATCTATTGGTGAACCAGGTACCCAACTAACCATGCGTACTTTCCATACCGGAGGTGCGGCGGGAGAAGGAAATATTGCTCAAGGTTTTGAACGATTAAAACAACTTTTTGATATGGTGCCACCACAAAAAAACCAATTAGCAACAATTAGTGAAGTAAAAGGAAAAGTTGTTAAAATTGTAAAAAATGAATTCGGAAAAGTGATTTCAATTAAGTGTTTGGCAGCAAATGAAACAATTTCGTACCAAATTGGTTTGCAAGAAATAATTTGTGTCCAAGTTGGTGATGAAGTTAATTTTGGTGATCGTTTAACTTATGGGGCAATCAATATGAAACAATTATTGAAAACGGCTGGAATTACCGCTGTTCGTCAATACTTGATTGATGAAATTCAAAAAGTTTATCGGATTCAAGGAATTGAAATTTCTGACAAATACATTGAAATTATTATTCGTCAATTGACAAATAAACTAAAAATTAATAATCCAAATGGTTCAAATTTCTTTATTGGTGAAATCGTTGACGAAAACACATTTATTAAAGAATGTGATCGTTTAATTGCTAGTGGAAAAGTTGATGCTTTACCAACTGCAAACAATGTCATTTATGGTTTGGAAAACATTGCCACAACAAAATCAGGTTCATTCTTGGCTGCAGCAAGTTTTCAAGACACAAAAAAAATTCTTACTGATGCTGCCGTAAAAGGTGAATTCGACAATTTGATTGGTTTAAAAGAAAATGTTATGATTGGTAAAATTTTACCAATAGGAACAGGATTAATGACAAGTGAAGAAATTATAGCTAAAGGTGAAGAAATGCACAAAAAGGAATATTAATACGGTATAACAATGATAATGAAAAAAACTCATGCTAATCAAAGGAAATGATATCAAATTGACGCTACTAACTTTATCTTGGGTAAATTAGCGGTAATGGCGGCAAATATCTTACAAGGAAAAAATAAAAAGGACTTTGTCCGCAATCAGGATTGTGGCGATAACCTTGTGATTATAAATGCAAAAAAAATAAAATTATCAGGAAATAAAGCGGCAAAGGAATTTTGGTATAACCACTCAGGTTATATTGGTGGAATTCGTAAACGAAGTGGAAAAGTAATGATTGAAAAATATGCAGATGAATTAATTACAACCGCCGTTAAAGGAATGTTACCAAAAAATAAATTAGCAAAGAAAATGATAAAAAAACTTCATGTCTTTAAAGAGGGAATCGGTGACAAATTTAAACAACAAAAACTTGAAATTTTAGGAAGTAAGTAATCATGTTGAAGCAAATTGAATATAAAGGTTTGGGACGAAGGAAGACATCAATTGCTAAAGTATTGATGGTTCCAGGTAAAGGAAAAGTTCTTGTTAATGATAAACCGCTAAAAGATTATTTCCCTAATGATCTTATTATCCAAGAAATTATGCAACCTTTCCAAGTCACAAACACAATGAATTCATTCGATGTTAAAGCAAAAGTTTTTGGTGGTGGTTTTACGGGACAAGCAGGAGCAATGCGTTTGGGGATAGCTCGTGCTTTGATCACAACAAATAATGATTTCAAATTAATTCTTAAAAAAGAAAAATTGCTAACACGTGATCCACGAGCAAAAGAACGAAAAAAATACGGAAAATATGGAGCACGACGAAGTCCACAATTTACAAAGCGATAGTTTTATTCTCTTCTTCAAGAAAAGAAAAATTTTTTAGCATTACTTTGATAAATTTTTCCAAATCAAACATCTCAATATCTTCAACTTTTTCGCCAAAACAAAGAAATTTTAACGGTAAATTAAAATTATCTTTAATCGCAAAAATTATTCCACCACCACTTGTACTATCAATTTTTGTTAGAACAATTCCCGAAACTTTGACAATTTCTGAAAAACATTTGGCTTGAATAAGACCAGATTGACCAATTGTTGCATCAACAACTAATAAAGATTCACAGGGCTGATTTGGATTAAATTTTTTAATCACATTATCGATTTTTTTTAATTCATTCATTAAATTTATCTTGGTTTGTAAGCGTCCCGAAGTGTCGCACAAAACAACATTAAATTTATTTTCACTAGCCCATTTAACACCATCATAAATTACGGAAGCAGGATCTTGGTTGGGTTTAGTTGGTTTGAAAATTTTGATATCTAATTTCTTCGCCCATAAATCTAATTGTTCAACGGCCCCCGCTCGAAACGTATCACCAGCAACTAAACAAACCTTTAAATTATTTTGTTGCAGAAAATTGGCAACTTTAGCAATGGTTGTTGTTTTTCCAACTCCATTAACACCGAAAAATAAAATTACATTTGTTTCGTTTGCCTTCAAATTTAAATTCGTTTGAACAATCGTATCCTGAATATAGTAAACAAATAGTTTGTCAATAATTATTTGCTTAATCAAATTGGGATTGTCGATGTTTTGGAATTTAACCTCGTTTTTAATGGCCGAAACAATTTTATTTGTTGCATAATTACCAACATCCATTGAAAGTAATGTTTCTTCAATTTTATGGAAAAATTCATCATCAATGATGACATTTTTATAAATAATTTTATTTAAAGAATTAACAAAAAAATTGTTCGTTTTTTTTAAACCGTGATCGAAATTTACCGCACTATTTTTTTTTACACCATCATTTAGGAGAATATTTTCGCTATTACTTTTTTTTTGTTTAAGATTTTTAATTTTATCGAATAATTTTTTAAATATGCTCATAAACTAGTTCCAATTAACAAATTTAGTATAAGCACTTTTTGCGGCTTGTTTTTCAGCAGTTTTTTTATTCATACCAAAACCTTCGCCATATTTTATTTGATCAAATCATAATGATGAACGGTATAAATTGTTTGGTAATCTTTTTGTTAAATATTTTACTTTACCAACTTTATTCCAATTGATAAATTTATTTTGAATAAATGATTTGTAGTCATATGTTAATGGAGAAATCGTATTTTCATCAACTAATCGAAAAATTTTTTTAACAACTTTTTGACAAATTTCCATATTTTGATCTAAATATATTGCCGCAATTAATGCTTCAAAAGCATCCTCAATGATCTTATCAATATTAGACAATTTTTGCATTCCTTTTCCCAATAACAAAAAGTTATCTAATTTTATTTTTTTTGCGATGAAAACCAAAGTTTTTGCTTGAATCAATTGAATTTTTTTTTGGGTTAAAAAACCTTCATTTTCATTTTTATACTTCAAAAATAAATATTTGGAAATTAAAAAGCCAATAATCGCATCCCCAAAAAATTCTAATTTCTCGTAATCATAATCTAAATGATGTTCATTACGATAACTAGAGTGAGTTAGTGCTGTGATATACAATGTAAGATTATGCGGCGTTATATTTAATGTCTCTTTTAATCATTTCTTTATTTTATTAAACATCGTAATTTTGATTATTGAGCTTATTAATAATCCCTTTTTTCACACATTCATAAGCTTTTTCAAGAGCAAAATAAAATTGAACTTCATCTGATGAACCATGTGTCTTGATGACAACACCATTAACACCTAAAACCACTGCTGCTGCCTTGTTACGATAATCAAAATATTTTTTCATTTTCTTTAATGAAAGAAGTGTTAAAATATTCCATGGTTTATTAAATTTCTTTTTTAAAAAATTACCAAAAAATTTTAATGTTCCTTCAACAGTTTTAATAAAAATATTACCACTATAAGCATCCGTTAATAGGATATCTATACAATCATTGAAAAGATTTTTAGGTTCAACGAAACCAACATAATTAAGGTTTTTGTTTGCTAATAGTAAATCATTGGCCTTTTTATGAAACGAAAAACCTTTGTGTTGTTCAGTGCCAATATTCAAAATTCCAATACGTGGATGTGGAATTTTATCGTTTTCTACCGCATATAAATTAGCCATTAAAGCAAATTTATATAAATCCTCACCTTCAACACTTAAATTGGCACCACAATCAATCAAATAAAAACCTTTGCCACTACCATTTGGAATAAAAGGCATAAAACCGAATTTATTAATGTTATGAAAGAAATTAATTGTCTTATATAAAATTGGAACAAAACACGATGTTGAACAACCAGAAACGATGGCATCAACCTCTTTTTTACAAAGTTTATTTAATGATAAAACAAACGAAGAATTTATTTTTCTTAAACCAGTAAGAATGTTATCTGACTGTTTTATATATTCATCGGTTGCCAAAATTTCAAATTCATTTTTAAAAAGAAAAGTTTTTTCTATTTCATGCTTGACACCAGCAAGAGTAATTTTAACATCTAAATGTTTCTTAATAAAATTACGAGCGGCAATTGTTGCGCATGCAACTTTATTTTCAATACCCATCGCATCTAAAATAATTTTCACGTTATTTTTTTGTAACCGCAATATCTAAACAACAGTAAAGATTAGTTACCATAATTATACTTGGTTTAATACTTGTTTTTTTTGCGATATATCTTTTAAGTTTTGATATATCGGAATCTTTAATTAAACTATCACAAAAAATAACCATGTTGCTTCCTTTTCATACCAATTTTAATAATCGATTAACCAATTGTTTTGCTACCTCAAAAAAATCATTATTGATTGCCAAAATGTTTTTGTTATTACAAATTGCAATAAAATCATTAATTTTAACATCAATTTTATCATATTTTGATTCACGATTAGATTTGAAAATTTGACCAAAATACGTGTTTTTAAAAATTTTGTTCATTGTGTGATAATTTTTAATAAAACTGAAATTATGATTAAAACCTAAACAAATTAAAAAATTTGTACTAATATTCGTTGCAGGAATTAATTTGACTTTAGCTTTTTCACCTTTTAATAATTTAATTGCCTGCTTAACTGGCATAACCAAATCACTTTTACATGTAACAAAAATAATGGCTTGAGCCGAACATTTTTTCATTAATAAATAGATTTCATGAACGGAGGGAGTGATTTTTTGTTCTCATTTAATAAAATCGGTAATTTGCAATTTTTTTGTATATAGCTCAACAATTTTTTTTATAGATGGAACAATTGTACAAATTGCATTTGACAAAAAATATTTCGAAATTCGGGGAATATTTTCATTCTCATTTGCAAAAATATTAGGATTATTTTTCTTAATCTGATAAGTCATATTTGTAATTTCAATTTTATCTAATTCACCGAATTTTGTTACGTATTTCAACAACTTATATAAAACCAAAACATGAATGTGAACCTTCACCAAATCACCAATTCTAACATAAACAATGCTGTTTCCTAAATCGTTTAAGTTGTTTTTAAATGTTTGTTCGTCAAATTCATCTTTATTTTGCTGTTTTTTAATAATTTTTGATCCTAAATTTAGAATGAAAGTGCAACAATAACCATAATCTAATTTATCATTAATTATTTCATTTGTTAAATTTATGTCTTTGATCGCTAGGGATTCATTCTTTTCGATTGGTTTTTCGTCATTTTTTTTAAGTGTCAAAGAAGAAAGCATTCCTTCAAAAAATTTTGTTAAACCATAACCACCAGAATCAACAACATTCGCTTTTTTTAATTGTGGTAAATAGTTAGGTGTTGTCTTTAATATTCCATTTGCTTCAACACAAATAAATTGAAACATTTCCTCAATTGTTTTAAAATTTGTTTTCGTTTCATCAAGTTTTTTTGAAACTAAACGAATAACAGTTAGAATCGTCCCTTCCACGGGATTAGATACCGATTTGTAAGCATATGTACTAGCGCTAGCAAAACCGGTAACAAAATCGGAAATTTCAACTTTATCCTTTAATTTACTAAAACTATTAGCCAAACCATAAAAAATCTGACTAAAAATAACACCAGAATTACCGCGCGCATTCATTAAAAGTCCATTAGCAAATGATTTTGTCAAAATAGAAATATTACCTTGTGTAAGATTTTTGATGCTTTTGCATGCCCCATCTAACGTTATTTTTAAATTTGTTCCTGTGTCACCATCAGGAATTGGAAAAACATTTAATTGGTCAATGTATTTGTATTGTTTTTCTACCTCTTTCGCTCCAGAAATAAACATTGATTTCAATTGTTGGGTTGTAAGATAGTTCATTTGCTAATCAGATTGAATAATATAAATATTATATGTGTTCGACTAATAACACATTTAAACAATATATTTGGTATTATTGCTCATATAATATTGCAGATCATCATCCATTTTTCAATTACATAAATAAAATTACTTACAAGAACTTTTAATCAAATCAATTAAAGTAGATGTTTTACATTGGTTAACCGTAGTTTTAGCATAACAACGATAAGAAATTAAATCATTTTTAATTTCATTATCACCAATAACAACTTGATAAGGAATTTTTTTAATGTTAGCGTTTCTAATTTTTTTAGCAATTCTTTCGTTCGAGCAATCAACAAAGACACGTATTTTCTGTTCTTTAAATATGTTTAATACCTTATGGCAATATTCCAAATGTACATCGTTTATCGGAATAATGACAACTTGTTGTGGGACTAATCATAGTGGTAATACACCTTTTGTTTGTTCTAATAGAATTGAAAGAAAACGTTCAAATGTACCAATAATACCGCCATGAATCAAAATTGGACACGAAAAACCACCACTTTTATCTTTATAAAGTAAATTGAATTTTTTAGGCAATAAAAAATCTAATTGGATTGTAGAAATTGTAACAATATGCCCCAAGACTGTTTTAATTTGAAAATCTATTTTTGGTCCATAAAATGCCGCTTCACCAATTTTTTTTACAAAATTAAATTTCAATTGTTGACAACACTTTTCTAGTGTTGATTCAGCAATATTTCACATTTTTTCGTTATCAAAAAATTTTTGTTTATTTTTTGGGTCATGTAGTGATAAATCAATCGAATGAAAATCAATATGAAAACAACCAAGACATTCTTTAATTGTTTCATAACAGTGTTTGATTTCATCGGCAATTTGTTCGAGTGAAATAATAACATGGGTGTCAACCAATTGCATTGATCGAACACGTTCAAGACCAATTAATGATCCAGTTGGCTCATAACGGTGTAAAATAGCATGTTCTGCAATTCGAAAAGGCAAATCACGATATGAATGATTTTTCGATAAATAAACGATCATATGGTGTGGACAAGTCATTGGACGCAAAACAAATTTTTCATCATCAATACTAATTAGAGGGAACATGTTCTCACGATAGTGTTGTCAATGACCCGAAACCTTATATAAATTATCACTACCTAAAACTGGTGTTTGAACAAATTTATAATCGTTCTTTTCTAAAATTTCATGCACACGATTTTCGATTTGAGTTTTTATAATTGTTCCATTAGGTAATCAAATTGGTAAACCTTTACCAACAAGATCATTGAAAGTAAATAATTCTAATTCTTGTCCAATCTTGCGGTGATCAATTTCTTTCCTTTTTTGTAATTCTGTTTTGAATTTAACCAATTCTTGTTGTGTTGAAAAAGCAAAACCAGTAATTTCTTGTAATTGTATGTTTTTAGCATCACCTTTTCAATAGACACCAGAAACATTATCCAAAGTGAAAAAAAATGAAGAAGAAAAATCTAATTTCGTGTCGTTTTGATGAAAGAAAGGAAAGAAAAAATTATTGCATTGCACCATTAAATCACATGGTTTTTTTACTAATTCATCTTTAACAAAATTATTTGTTTCAAAATACTTTTCTTCCAATTTTTTAATTTGTCATTTGTTTTTCTTATTGGAAAAAGATGATATTTCCTTTTCAATTGTCGTAAAATCAAGTTTACTAATTTTTTTTTCACTTAGAAAATTAACAAAAAAATAATTACCTTTTTCAGCAATATCAACAATTTGTGCATTATGTTTTGAAAAAAGAATATAGGCCAAAATATAAGCAATTTCTAAATTTGTTTTCATCTATATTAAACTTATACTACAAAAAACATTAGGATAAGTGATTTTACTATTCATATGCTTAGACTATTTAATTTAGTGTGAGGTTTATAATTAAGTAAATAATGGTTGTTTATCGTCCAACACAAATAAATGAAATTGTGAGTGCTTTAAAAAATGATAAAGCCGCAATTGTTCTTACTGATACAATTTTTGGCATAATTTGTAAAAAACAGGAATTGATCTACCAAATTAAACATAGAAATTATGAAAAAAAAATTATAAAATTTATTAATGATATTGATGCTTTAAACATGCCAAAAAAATATAGAGATGAAATGGAAAAATATTTACCAGGAAAATTAACATTTATTTATCAAGGAAATGGTTACCGCATCCCAAACGATAGATTATTATTGCAACTTATTAAAATGGTTGGACCATTGTATTGTTCAAGTGCTAATATAACAAACCAATCACCAATTACGAACATCAACCAATCACAAACAATTTTTAAAGAATATGAAAAAGAAATTTTTCTTATCGATAAAGGTGCACCTACTAAAATTTTTTGTCCATCAACAATTATTGACTTAGATAAAAAAATAATTTTACGTCATGGTGAAATTGATGGTAAGAAAATTTTAAAAAATTTATTTTAATTTTATGAAAAAAATTAGCAAGAAAATAATAATAAAATTAATCATATCAATTCTTTTAATTTTTCTTCCTTTGACAATTATTCTTACGATTTCAGCATTAACTTTTAAGATAAATTATGTAACAATAAACCGCAAAACGCGTTTAGCATCTGACAAATTAGCAAACTATAAGAATTTAAATGTGAGGTCTGAATGGAATTTAAATGAAAAAGAAAATTTTTTACCGCAACCAAACAAACAAGTGAAAAATGAGAACCAAATAATTAATTATCACCAAGCAAATACATTAAATTTTAATTGAAATATTGACCACAAAGATTGAAAAAAAAATCGTCGTGAAAGTATGACATTAATATGTGATAGTTCTGATTCCGTTGTCTTGGATAAATCTTTTACTCAATCACTATACCATGGTTTGGTTCAATATATAAACAACGATAATACAATTGACCACAACCAATTGAAAAACAATGGAGCAAATAGTGCACATTGGACAAGACCAACACAAGATTCATCATTATTTTTTCAATCAATTTATGACGAAGTTGCAAAAAAACATCGAGTAATACACCTATGCGGCTTTAATCACATCACACCACTAAATAGCATTGGTGAAATAAAAACTAATAGTGATGGGAAAAAATATAAATCCTTTGATGGCAATTTTGGCAATGCCGCTTATATTTTATATGATGGTGATGTTAGTAATAATCAAAATATTGCCTCAATTTCATTCCGTGCTGACCAATCCGCCTTTTTAACAGGAATTGCTTGTTGTGTCGAGTTATTGAAAAATGCCGAAACTTATCACAAAAATGGACGCGAAATGGCAATTGGAATTTTTGGTGGTGTAATGATTTCAACAGTATTAGTTTTCATGGGAGGGATTGAACGTGGGATTGAATTGTTTAATAATCACATTTTACCTAATATCATTGACAAAATCATTAATAAAGATTCTGAAATAATTGCTGATTTTCCAAATTTAAAAAAGACAACGCAAGTTGAATGAAAAAAAGAAAATAAAAAAAAATTAATTGATGAATTTTCAATCAAAATAATTTCATTAGGAAAACAATCTTCCCATTTTAGTGGTTCTTTTGCTTGTGGTGATGCTATTGGTTTAGTTAAACAGTTTCTAAATCGTGATGCTAGTGCGATTATTCCAGTGGCTGGTCCGCAAATTGTCGATGCTGTTAATGAAATCAAAAACCAAAATGCTGCATGTTTTGTTATTGGTATTGATACCGCTTGTGAGAATGGTGATATGCAAAAAAAAATGTCTTATTGTGATAAAACCATTGATAAATTAAAGCAACATTCAAAACAACAAAACAATATTATTAAATTTAGTGCTTTAAAAAATATTGGTCATATCGCAAAAAAACAAAACGAATTACTAAGAAAAAAGTGAAATTGAGACAATGATGATGGTAATAAACCTAATCCAAAAAAATCGGTTTGTAGTATTGGTTTCCGGACAAATGCGAATATTTTGAATGGGGGTTCACACATTAGTTACGATGGTTGATATTATGTAATGCAAGGTCTCAAGTACCTAACTTTTGATAACGAAAAAGAATTTACTAATGTATGAGATGAATATTGTGAAAATTTTAATTCAGGAAAAATTAAAAAGTTTAAAGATGCCTATAACTTTGACGATAAAGATGTTTATGAGAATTATGACATTTATGGTGAACTATTAGGTGAAATATTAAATACACAAAAAATTACTTTTGGTGGTGACGAAACAATTGGCAATAAAAAGACAACTGTTCTTAATTGATTAGATGAAAACATGTATTTTATTTCATAAATTTATGAGAACAAAGAAGAAAATTAAATATGCTATTCAGATGAAGGAAATCACAAAAACTTTTTATGATGGTAGGATTATTGCCAATAAAAATGTTAACATAAATGTGAAGCATAACGAAATTCATGTAATTTGTGGCGAAAACGGAGCGGGAAAATCAACATTAATGTCAATTCTTTTTGGTCTATACCAACCAGATAAAGGTGAAATTTACATTAATGAAAAGAAGGTAAATTTAAAAAATCCAGCACAAGCAAATAAATTAGGTTTAGGAATGGTGCATCAATATTTCAAATTGATTAATTGCTTTTCTATTCTTGATAATGTAATACTTGGTAACGAAAAAAAAATTGCAAAAAATGGACTTTTAAATAGAAAAAAAGCAAAAATTGAAATTGAAAAAATTTGCAAGGAATATGATTTTAAGTTGAATTTATCAGATAAAATTTCTTTGCTTTCAGTTGGTCAACAACAAAAAGTTGAGATCCTAAAACTTCTTTATGCAGATGCAAAAATTCTAATTTTTGACGAACCAACCGCGATTCTATCCGATCATGAGATTTTGAACTTTATTAACATGTTACATCAATTAAAAAAAAGGGGCAAAACAATAATTTTTATTACCCATAAAATTGAAGAAATTAAAAAAATTGCCGACTCCGTAACAATTTTGCGTAATGGAGAAACGATTAAAACATTAGCGACAAAAGAAATAAAAAATGAAAAACTAATTGAATTATTGGTTGGCAAGGAAGTAATAAAAAAGACTACTATTAACGTTTCAAAGCATGCGGAACACCCAATTTTGGAAGTAAAAAATTTATGTAGCAATAAAATTAATAATAACAAAATAAAAATTATTGATAATATGAGTTTCAAGATTTATCCAGGTGAAATTATTGGGGTTGCGGGAATTGAAGGTAATGGCCAAAGTGAATTAGCACTAATTCTTACTGGGATTTTAAAGCCAAAAAATGGTTCAATTTTGTATAGAAATGAAGAAAATAAAATATTTAATTTAAATAAATTAAACCCTAATAAAATCTCAAAATTGGGTATTTCACATGTTCCCGAAGATCGTCATAAATACGGATGCATTTTGGATGAAACTGTAGAAATTAATTTAATTTTAAATCAAATTGATGATAAAAAGTTTTCCAATAATTTCTTTTTAAAATGGAAGCAAATAAGATTAAATGCCATAAATTTGTGTTCAAAATTCAATATTCTTGGAGCAAACAATGGAAAAGCAAAAATGCGATCTTTGTCGGGTGGTAACCAACAAAAAGTTGTCATTGCCCGTGAATTAACAAAAAAACATTCATTAACAATTATGGTTCAACCAACCCGTGGATTAGATATTAAAACAATTAATAATATCCATGATTTTATCCGATACGAAGCTAAAAATAACAAAGCCGTTTTATTGATCTCTTATGAATTAGATGAAATATTAAAAATTTCTAATCGAATAATTGTAATGAACAAAGGAAAAATCGTCTGTGATAAGTCAAGCAATGAAATTAATCGCAATATTATTGGTAAATATTTAGTAAGTTAGGTTTTTTGTTAAAATTAATTATGGTTTCTAATCAACTCTTTTATAAAATAAATAAATTTATTTATCTAGACAAAAATCGTGGTAAATTTAAAAAGATTTTTGCAACTGCAATGATGATGATTTTATCATTTTTTCTTGCTATTTTTTTTGTTTGTGCAGTTTGTCAAAAATGAGCAATGTTTAGTAAAATATTTGGAATAATTTTTAAAGAAAGCTTTAAAGGGACGGTAAAAATCAATATTTTACTTTCGAATATGGGGATATTAATTATTGCAAGTTTGTCTTTTATCATTAGTAACAAAGCCAACCTATTTAATATGGGGATATCTGGACAATTAATGTGTGCAGCGACTATTTCAACATTGATTAGTCATTTTTGTTATTTAGGTCATGGGGTAAACCAAATAGTTATTTTTTTATTAGGACTAGTTGTTGGTGCAATACTTAGCACAATTATTGGTATTATTAAAGTTTTTTTAAATGTGAACGAAGTTGTTAGCTCAATCATGTTTAATTGGATTATTTATTTTTTAACGATTTTTATTTTAAAAACATATGTTCCACAAAATTCATCTAATAGTTTCACTAAACCAATTGATAATCTACTTCTTTTCCGAACTCGAATTTCTAATCAATATTTTGCTTTTATTCCAATTATCATCACCGCTTCTTTTCTTGTTGGTTTTATCTATCTTTTTTTGAACTATATGACAATTGGTAAAAAACAGTGTTTGACTGGTTTAAATATAAATTGCGCTAAGGCTATTGGTTATAACACAAAGATAAATTTAATTATTTCCATGACAATTTCAGGTGCGATTGCGGGGATTTTGGGCAATTTTATTTATTGCGGTTTTTCCTGTGAAATGCCAACCTCAACAATCGTTAAAGTGATACCCCAAGAGGGTTTTGATGGTATTGCTATTGGATTAATTAGTATGAATAATCCTCTTGCCGTTATTCCTGTATCACTTTTTTTTTCAATCATAAAAACTTCAACAAATGCTTTGCAATTAATCGGTATTAGTTCCAACATTACACTAATATTTTTAGGAATCATTATTTATTGTAGTGCGATGGGTTCATTAGCTATGAAATTTAATTTTTATCGATGATTTATCGTAAAAATTAAAGGTAAAACTTGAATGGAATCAAAAACAAAAGAAAAAAATGAATTATTGAATCTAATTAATATTGTTAACGATTATGAGCTAGTAATGGATCATTACCAAATAAAAAATGATTCTAATAGTAATGAAATATTAGTAAAAAATAAAAGAATAAAAAAAGAAAAAATATCTTTTGTTTCTTTTGAATTAAAATTCGATCAAATAATGAGAAAGTTTAAAAATAATCTTGATCTTGCAAAAATCAAAAATAAATTTTACCATGCTTATGTCTTGACAAAGAAGAATATAAAAACTAAATACCTAGAATATTTAAAAAATCACAAAAAAAACATGAAATACAGTGGTAACAAGTATGCAATAATAAATTTTTTGAAAAATTTTGAGTTATTATTAAAAAAGAAAGATTAATAAAATGAGTGATATACAAGTATTATTAGATTTAACATTCGTTTTTTCAACAATTCTAATTGTTGCAACGTTAGCTGGTTATATATCGGAAAAAGTTGGAATTATCAACATTGGAATTGATGGAATGATGTGTGTGGGTGCTCTTTTTTTTGGAATTTTTGCTTCTGAAAAAATTAATCTCGTCAAGCTAAATGCATTTGGTTTAATCATCGCCATTACTTTAGCAATGTTTTGTACAACGATTTTGGGATGGTTACACGGATTTTTATGTATTACACTAAAAGCGAATCATATTGTTTCCGGAACCGCAATTAATTTATTAGGTTTTGGTTTCACAACATTTTTAAATGAACCATTAGCTCGTAAGTTATATCCAAAATTGAATTACTCACGAATTATGAGTTTATTTCATAGTGATCTACACATTAAAGATTCATTATATGGAACATCAATTATTCTTTTTATTTTTGCTCTTTTGCTTTGCGGAATAATTTACTTTATTATGAAAAAAACAACAATTGGATTGCGATATTTAGCAATTGGTGAAAATCCACATGCCGCAAATGCTAAAGGAATAAAAGTCATTAAATATAAATGGGTTGGAGTAATTTTATCCAGTCTTTTGGCAGGTATGGCGGGAGCATTATTTTTATTTCGAACAATTGCTTTTAATGGAAATGTTCAATCAATGGGGTATTTAGCATTAGCAATATTAATTGTTGGGGGTTGAAATATTGGTGGTATTATCACGTTTGGTATTATTTTTGCTATTTTCATTGCTAGTGCCAATACAACAACATTAATTCAATTAGGAATAAATCAATTATTTGTTTTTGCTCTGCCTTACATAATCACATTAATAATTTTGCTCTTTACAAGCAATAAAATTATCCCCCCCGCTAGTGCCGGTCGACCATTTATAAGTGAGGAAAGAGAGTAAATGAAAATTATTAACCATCCGTTAATTGCCCATCAATTAACAATAATGCGTGATAAAAGCACTAATTCATCAACATTTCGCCTTTGCTTACGATGTTTAAGTTTTTTTCTCGCTTATGAAGTAACAGCAAATTTAAAAACAAAAAAAATTATCGTTCACACCCCAATCAGTGCGGCCATTGGCAAAAAAAATAAAACACCAATTATTTTAGTTCCCGTCTTACGGGCAGGATTAGGGATGGTTGATGGTTTTAAAGAAGCAATACCATTTGCCCGAATTGGCCATATTGGAATGTACCGCGAAGAAAAAACGCAACAACCAATTCAATATTATGCAAAATTTCCCAAACAAATTAAAAATGGAATTGTTATTATTCTTGATCCAATGTTGGCAACAGGAAAAACAATAGCAAAAACAATTGATCTAATAAAAAAATATCATCCACAAAAAATTAAATTTTGCTCAGTTGTTTCTTGTAAAGAAGGAATAGAATATGTTAGTAAATGTCATCCTGATGTTGAATTATATACAGCAGCAATTGATAAAAAATTGAATAAAAATAAATACATTGTCCCCGGTTTAGGTGATGCCGGTGACCGAATTTTTGGAACAAAATAAATTAGACAAGTAATTTGTCTAGAATTGCATTAAGAAAAGCTTTATCTTCGTTTTGTGAATAATGATCACATGTAACTAGTGCTTGATCAATAACAATTGCTTTAGGAAGTTTTAAACAAAAAAATTCACAATAAGCTAAACAAGAAATCGCTCGTACGATTAAACCCAATCGTTCCCAAGTCCATGTTACCTTTAATAATGATTTTATTTTTGTCTTTATTATTTGAACATTTTCGGCAAAAAAACTGATAACTTTATTTTGTTCAAAGTCAAATTTATATTTTGAAACATTCGCAATGATTTGCTTATTATCAAGATCTTTGATTAGGCAAGAATAAAAATATTGCATTAACTCAACCCTTTTTTTTCATTGCTGTTTCTTGTCGGTAACCATTATTAATAAATAAAAAATAATCAAATTTTATTTTGACACACGTCCGACATATTCACCGGTTTTTGTATTAACAATTATTTGGTCAGTTTTCTTCACAAATTGGGGAACTAAAATCTCAAAATCATTCATTAATCAAGCTTTTTTTTGGATTGATTTAACTGTATTACCTTGGACCGCGTTTTCACAATCTTTTAATGTACAAGTTATTTGATCGGGTAATTTAACACCCAAAATCTCATCATTATATTTTTGTACCTTGATTTCAACTCCATCAAGTAAAAAATTTTTTTCTCATTTTAATTTTGATGATGGAATTTCAATTGATTCAAAAGTTTTGCTATTGATAAAAACGTAATTGTCACCATCACGGTAAGAAAAAATCATGTCAATCGTTTCAATGATTGCTTTGGTAAATTTACCACCTGTCAAAACTTCTATCGTAATTGTTCCTGTGCGTAAATTTTTAACTTTACACTTTACAATTCCTTCACGCATTGCTGTTTTGTTAAAAAAATTTTCAATTACTTCAAACAAAGCATTTCCATTAATAAAAGTATTGCCTGGCCTTAAATCTTTGGCATGAATTATTTCATCTGACATTTTAGTTAATATCGTAAAATTTCTTTTTATTGTACAATAATGTTTTTTCCGATAAATTTAATTCGAATTTAATTTCCTTCGCCACGATGAAAGGATCAAAATTTTCATTAAATTCTTTCTTTATGAAAACAGTTTGTACACCGTAATTAACAGCAAAACGGTTTACATTAATTGACTTATTTGTTACAGCAATAATTTTACATGCTGGTTTAATCGCAGAAATTGCCCAAATTAATTCAAAATCATTAGTAAATATTATTAAATTTTCGTATTTTGGACAATTTATGCCTTTTTTGCAACAACATGGAAGAACTTTTTTAGCAATTTTAATTGCTTGTTTCTTATATTGTTTTTCAATCAAAGTATTCTTTTTATAAAATTTAATATTTTTTTCATAATCAAAATGTTTCTCCGCAACAGCATCAATCGCTGCCATCACTTTTACAGCCTCGATTGGAAACAATCCATTAGCTGTTTCACCGGATAACATTGTCGCATCTGCACCATTTTCAACGGCAAAAAATACATCCGTTACTTCAGCCCGTGTTGGTTGGATACAACGTTCCAAAGAGTCAAGCATTTGGGTTGCGACAATACAAGGTTTACCAAACTTATGACATTGTTGTAGAATATATTTTTCCCAATAAGGAATATCGTAAAATGGAACTTCCAAACCTAAATCACCACGAGCAACCATGATACCATCAGCTTCTTGTAAAATTTCATTAAAATTTTTAATCGCATCGGTTGATTCAATTTTAGCGAACAATTGAAGTTTTTCACTTGCATTTAATTTAGCTAATTCCTTTTTAACTTCAATAATGTTTTGAGCGGAATTAACAAAACTTAATGCAATATAGTCTAAATCATGTTTTACGGCAAATTTAAGATCTTCCTTGTCTTTTTTAGAAAGAAAAGGCATCGTATACTTGCTACCGGGTAAATTGATACGTTTTTTTTCATAAATCGTATGAGAGTTTAATGCTTTAGCTTTAATTATTCCGTTTTCAACATCAACACTCTTCACGCGCAATTGCAATTTTCCATCATCAATAAGAATCATTTTATCAATAGCCAAATCTTTAGCCATGTTATAAGTCTTTGTTGAATCGTACACATAAACTTCATTGTCGGTAACAAGACAAGGTGAAAAATCTTTTGTCTTAATTGTTAGAATTGAATCTTGTTTAACAAGTAAAGTTGCATCTTTTTTTTTGCTATCAACAATTTTACCAACACGAATTTCTGGACCTTTCGTATCAAGCATAATAGCGACATTTATATTTAACTCTTTAGCAACATCTTTAATTATTTGTAACCTAACTTCTTCCTCAGCATGATCACCATGCGAAAAGTTTAGACGACAAACATTAACACCAGCCAAAAATATTTTTTGCATCGTGTTATAAATTTTTTGTTTCTTCGCGGCATTATTTGGATCGGCAAGTTGTTCTTTTGTAAATATTTTACCAGTTGTTGCGGGGCCAAGAGTAGCAACAATTTTTGTTCTTTTATTGAATTCACTATCAAAAATCATTTTTATTCCTTTCGATGTTTATATTTTATTATTTTTTAGAATTAATCCCAAAATTTTGTTTAAACTAAACGGTTGTACCATTCAACAACATATATTTCTTTAATATCTTTATTAAGTTCGTCACGTTTGGGAAAACGAACATATTCACCGATTTTTTGCTTTTGATCAACTTTAACAAAATCAAGAGGCTTAATTAAAGACGAAGTGTTAACGATTGGTAAATTCTTACTTTTTTCTTTAATTGAAATTTTTTGACCAACTTTAACGATATTCGAAGGAATTGAACATCTTTTTTCATCAACAAGAACGTGACCATGACTAACTAATTGACGTGCTGCTTTTCTTGTTGGAGCAAAACCCATTCGAAAGACCAAATTATCTAAACGTGATTCTAAAATAATTAAAAGATTTAATGAATTAGCACCTTGCATTTTTTTAGCTTTTTTAAACAAACGACGAAATTGACAATCGTTCATTCCGTACATAAATTGAAGTTTTTGTTTTTCCTTTAATTGTTCACCATAATTCGATAATTTTTGTTTGTTAAGACCGTGTTGTCCTGGGGCATATGTACGTTTCTTTCCTTTTAAAAATTCTTTATTATTTTCTAATAGTGAAAAACCGTAACGCCTTGATTTTTTATTAATACTACCAATATATCTTGACATGTAAACTTTCTTTCGATAATTAAAAAATATTTATTTTATTTCCCAACAACTTTTTTGTGTCAATTCTTGATTCATTTAGAACCAAGAATATTATAAAGTTTTCCATCGAAAACTTTAATTTTTTCATGTCCAAAAACTTTTTTTCGCATATCACGATGAGCTTGTTTTTGAACCGACTCATCCATTGCTAAATCAACAACTAAGTAAAAGAATTCATCAGGTGAAACTCCTGCTTTACCCTTTACTCATTTTCCTTCATCCATGTTATAAATTGGTGTTAAATTATGTGAATAAAGATCATTTTTATTAATTTGTGTTGCCAGCAAACAAGCATAATTGCTTCTATCGTTTTTATTCATAAAATAATATGATTTATTAGTTATATCGATTAAGCTTGATATTGGTTTGTGAACACTCACATCAACTAATCGTTCAAAGCAAATTTTATATTTATCATTTTTTAATTTCGAACATATTTCGTATTTCGCTTCTGATAATTGTCATTTGTTCTCGAACGAAAGACTCTCAAGACCATTGTAAGATTGATTTAAATTATTGATAAATTTTTTTAAATCACTCGTTAAAGAAAATGTCGAAATTTTTTTAAAAATTCGTGCTAAATACTCACGACCGACAAGATTAATTTTACCATAAGAACCAAAATCAAAATTAATATCTATTTTTTTACCATCGTTATCGTGTTCACCAGCATACTCGTATCAAATTCCTTTGTTAAAAGGATGATCTTTATTGGCAAAACTATTCTTCTTAGAAAAAATTGCTTCTTTTAATTCTGGATAGAGAGAAAAGATATTTGCATCAGCACTAATTAAACCGTTAAAACCAGAAAAAAATTTATTATCTTTGTTTATTATAGATCAGTACTTATCGTCCTTAATACGTTCGTCAACTCCTTTTTTTAGTGCCGATTGTCATCTTTTTTCATTCTCCTGTTCATTGGTACTTTTTCCTCGTAAAGCAAAAAGATCAAAACTTTCAATATCTTCGATAAAGCAATGACGATCTAGTTCTTTTTGGTTATGATGGAACTTTGAAAAATAACCAATAAATAATCTTTCATCAGCAGTAAATTTTTTTTGTAATATCTTATAAAAATTAGCATAATCGTTAGCGATTAAATAAGCAATAGTAGCATATAACTGGGAAATTTCATATTTAATTGACGAATTTTTTGATGACGATAGACCTTCTTGTTGATAATAACTTTTGAAAACATTAAAAATGTTAGTGAAGAAATCATTTAATGGTGTACACAATTTGTTGTAGCTATTGCTTTCGGCTAAAATTTTTTTAACACAATATGCAGAAAGCATTGCCATAGAAGTGGGTTGTGATGATTTAGCAAAATCGTTAGTCAAAGCTTTTCATTTTGCATCGCTTTCATAATCATTACCTAGTACTTTTGTAATATATTTGTTAAACATATCAAGATTTAATTGATTAATCAAATAGTTATTGCTTTGTTGTGATAATAAATCATGTATCGTGTAATCCACAACAAAAGAACTAAATCAAAAACTATTAGATTTTGCTTTGCTTGCCTGTTCAATTTGCGGTGAAAAACCAGAAGCAGTAAGATTAGGTTTAATTAATTTTATGTCATCAAAATATTTAGAAGAGTCTAATTCCTTTTTAAGATCTAATAACGTTTTATAATTAATTTCCACATAACTTCTTAAATCTTGATATTTACCATGATCATTCGAATACATATTTCCCCAAAAAAAAGAATCTGATATTGTACAAATTATTCGGAGAATATTTGCATAAACATAGCGTGAATTTAAATCATTTTTATCACTTTTATCGAAATATTGATACGATATTGGGGTTACCATCCCTAGCTTCTTTTTATAATTATTTTTTTGCTTAACATTAGCCTTAATGAATTTTGCATATTCAATTTTTTGATCACATGACTTATAGATCTTATCGTTAGCATTCAAATATTTTTTCAAATCATCATCATATATTTCATATTTAATTGTTTTAATTAAATAAGCAACCAATTCGCTCGGTGAACCCAAATTTTGTTGTTGAACAATTTGTGTTAAAAATGCATCACTTATTTGATAACTACCTTCTTTTAAAAACTTATATGATTTAAAAATATTCATATTCTCGTCACAATTTTTAATATCTAAATCTGGTAAATATGTTTGTGCCGCTAATTCGAGAATGATATTATCAAAATTTTTAGTAAAATAATTACTCAATTGTCCATTTTTCCCTAAAACATCAAATTTTATTGCAGAAGGTAAACAATCAAGTTTTTGTTGCATTAACCGATATTTAAAAACATTTTTTAAAGATTTTAATTTGCCACCGATTGAAGCATTATTTACATCTTTTAAGGAATTATTAACAATGTATTCATGACCATCAATCGAAGTGATATTTAAACCTTTATTGTTTAACGAAAAAAGTCATGGTTGATGATTTTTTTTAAAATTATTGTATTTCAACTCGTTTTTATCTTCATCGGTAATTTCTTCATTACGATCAATTTCATCAGGGATTGGTTGCTTAGGACAAAATGGTAAATCAATTTTGACCGTGTTTATTGTAAAACGAACAAGATCATCACAATCAAGATTGTAAGTTTCATCGTCAGCGCTATCAGATCAAGAGATGTTAACATTATTAAAACTTTTCCCTTCATAATTAGCAAGATAGTTTTTTTGAAAATCACGTGTAATTAAATCATATCACGAGTCATTAATGAGACTTTTGAGAATAGTTTTTGCATTTTTTATTGCAGAGAATATTTTTTCAAATTCTTTGTTTTCTAATTTTTCTAATAATGCATCAAACACTTTATCATCGTTTGTAATGATAGCATTGATCACTTCGTTCAAAAAAGAAACAATTTTATCTTTATTTTCATCATTTAATGTCTCTTTAATAGCAACAATAATTTTTCCTAATTCATCACTATTAGTTTCTTTTAATAATTTATCAAATTTTTGTAAATCGTTAGATTTAAGTATAACAATGATTTTGTTAAGAAGAATAGTAATTTTTTCGATATTTTTAGGTTTACTAATTAAATCGTAGACATTGGCAAGATCAAGATAAGAATTAATTTTTGATTTATCAGTTCCATCGTTAAATTTATTTAATTTCCTTTGTGATAGCATGAAAAGTTTCATCATCGGAAAAACAATAATTTTTTCACCTTTATTCTCATTTAACTTAGAAAGAGGATATAACTCGTCATCCCCACTAAATTTTTCCCAACTTAAAAAATTTAAACATGCTGGTTCATCATTATCGTTAGCAAAAATCAAATCATTATATAGTGAACCATAAACCATAATATTAGCGGTAGTATGTGATGATAAATTAGAACCTAAAACCAATTTTAGAGAATTATTAGATGCATCATTTTCATTAAAATTGTTAATGTTGATGGTTCCATTAGATAGATCTTTCGGAATATAAAATTTATTTTCTGGAATTTCGATCGAACTCTCATTATCATTTTTATCAATTTTATCTTTATCAACGATCTTTCCAGCATTTTCACTAGGATTAGAATATAGGGATAAAAGACTTCGATTAAACTTTTTAAAAAAATCTTGATAATGTTGGAATGTCTTACCATCATTATTCGCAAAACAAGGAAAAATTTCACTTGGTCTAGCATTATCATTGAGTTCACTAAAATTGTAAATTGTTGACAAACCGCTATAACCATTATTCATTGCTTTAGGGGGGGCTGAATAATCGAAATTTGCTTCAACAATAAAAAAAGGTTTTTCAGTTGCATATCAACGATCAAAAACATATTGCTGAATCGTAGCATAATCACCATCAAGATTTGATGCTAGATATTTACTATCAGCATTATCAGGCATAAAAAAACTATTGCTTTTTGCATAAAAACCTATATTTGACCAACAACTAGGATCGTTTAGTAAACTAGGATCAAAATTACTTTTAATATCACAAAAAATATTTGGAAATTTTGATTGACCATCGTTTTTTTCTGAAATAGTAAAATAATCTCTTTTTCAAACGTTATCAATAAAATCATTACGAACTTTTTCAACTAATTTTTTATGCTTATAACTTTTTTCAGTACCACCATTATCCGATAGAACTTCATTTTGTAAATAAAATTGATATTGCGAACCATATACATCTTTTTTCTTTTGAACCAACTCATTATATTCATCATCAATTTCTTGTTTTCATTGTTTAAGATTGGTAGCAAAAATAACATTACCACCAGCAGCTCGATCCTCATACCATTTTAAAATAATTTCATTCGCAAGAGCATATTTAAATTTTGCATAATATTCTTTATCTTTTAAAGCACCTAAAATTGCATCCTTATAATCAAGATCATTAATAAGTTTTCCCAATGGGTTCAAACTTAACAAATCATTGTTTATTGTTGGAATTTTAGAACAACTCGATAATGTCGATAAAAAAATTGAAGGATATATACATAAAACACTTGCAAAAAGTAGAATTTGATTAAACCTTTTTTTTTGCTTTTTACCAAAAATTTTAACTTTATTATTCACCATAATTCAACGATTTTATAATTATTATAAAATAATTATTCTCTCATACAAATGAACGTTTTGCAGCTAAAAAATTTAACCGTTAAAAACAAAAAAAAAATAATTTTAAAAAAAATTAATCTTTATGCAAAAACGGGTGATATTATTGCAATTATTGGGGCAAATGGGGTTGGTAAAAGTAGTCTGTTAAAAGCAATAATGAAACATTTTTCCTACAAAATAACTAATGGCTCATTAAGTTATAACAACAAAAAAATAAACAATTTTAGTACTTATGATATGGCAAAATTAGGATTTTATTATTTAGATCAAAATCCTGTTGGAATTGAAGGGATAAAATTAATCGACTTATATCGCACAATTTATCAGAATTGTCACCAAAAAATTGAAATGGTTGACTTTTATAAAAAAATCATGTTAGAGCTGAAGCAATTTAATCTAAAACCCGATATTTTAAATCTCGATAACACAATGCTATCGGGTGGTCAATCAAAAAAAAACGAATTAATACAATTAGATTTAATCGACCCACACGTTATTATGCTTGATGAAATTGATTCTGGTTGTGATGTTGATTTTATAAAAATCATTGCTAAATATGTTAATAAAATTAAAGTAAATAAAATAATTTTTCTTGTTTCACACCAACAAAAATTATTTAATTTAATTAAACCTAATAAGTTTATTCTTTTACACAATAATACGATTGCTGAAACCGGAAAAAACGAAAAAATTAATAAAATTTTAAATTTGGGTTTTGAAAAATATCTAAAAAATAATGATGACCACTAAAGACAAAAAAAAAGTTACTAAAAATATTATTATTGATCCTAAGAAAAAAAAGATAAATTTGACATTCAACAAGGCGGGTATTTTTAATTTATATTTATTTAATTATTGTAAAAAAAAACATGTGTGTCAAATTAATATTTACCTAAAAAATAGGATCATTGTAAACATTTATTGCTTAATTTTGGCATATTTGCAAACCGAAAAAATTACCATAAATGTATACCATTATAAGAAAAAATCACAAAGTTTTGTAAAAGCAAAATTATTCGCAACAAAAAAAGCTAATCTTATTTTCAATTGTTTTTCAAGGATTGAAAAAAACATCATTGAAAATAATCTTGAACAAAGTATTGATGGTTTTATCCTTGATGATACTGCTAAAATCGATGTTGTTCCTTCTTTAACGACCCAAACAAATAATTCTATCGCTAAGCACAATGTTAATTTGGGAAAAATTGATCCAAAAATTTTATTTTATCTTAGTAGCAAGGCAATAAAAAACAGTCAAATTTACGAACTATTTTTGCTTAATTTTTTTATTCAAAGTAATTTTTTAACAATTTTTAAAGAAAAAAAGATAATTGAAACAATTGAAAATTTCTTTATGATTACAGACAATGAATATTAATCAAATACGCAAACAAATTCCATGAATAAAAAATAATAAAGACAAAATTTATTTTGATAATGCTGCGACAACATTGAAACCAAAATGTGTGATCGACAAAATTTCATATTATTACACCCATTTAGGAATAAACATCCATAATACCGATTCAACATTTTGTTTTGATGTTTATAAAAAAATTGAAATGGCACGAAAAACCATTGCAAAAGTAATTAATTGCTCGCCCGAAAATATTTGTTTTGTTAGTGGAGCAACCGAGGGTTTAACAATGATTGCTCACGGACTAGCCCACTACTATAAAAAAGCTGAAATTTTATTAAACGACTTCGAACACGCAAGCAATCTATTACCTTGATATCACGAAAAACAAAAAGGCTTTTTTAAGATTAAATTTGTTAATATAAATGGAAAATTTAACGAAAAAACTATTATTGAATCGATTACAAAAAACACAAAAATTATTGCCTTAACTCTTGCAAGCAATGTCTATGGTAATAGCATTGATAATTATTCAAAATTATGCGCGCAAATTAAAAAGATTAATAAAAAAATTATTATTGTACTAGATGCCACCCAGTATTTAGCACATAAATGAATTAAACAATTACGCGATATCGATTTTATTGTTTGTTCCGCACATAAATTTTTTGGACCACTGGGAATAGGTTTTGTCTATTTAAAAAAAGATTGAATCACAAAAATACAACCATTGAGATATGGTGGTGGGATGAATGAAACAATAACTAAAATAAAATTTCAACTATATAATAACATCCAAAAATTTGAAGGCGGAACACAGCCTCTTGCCGAAATTATTGGTTGACAAGAAGCAATAAAATTTATCGATAACATTGGCATAAAAAATATTATTGATTATGAACATAAGTTAAAAAAATATTTTGTTAAAAAAATGTCGACAATAAAAGATTTGGAAATTTATAACCCTAATACTCCTTTGCCAATAATCATTTTTAACTATAAAGGAATCAATGCGCAAGATTTTGCTAGTTGATTAGGAACAAAAGGAATCATTTGTCGCTCCGGATTAAGTTGCGCTAAGCTTATAAAAAATATCTTAAAAAAAGACAATTTTGTTCGTTGTTCCTTGTCAATTTACAATACAAGAAAAGAAATTGATTATCTATATAAAGTCATAAAATCATATAAAAAAGGAGAAGAAATAAGAAAAATTTTATAAATGACAAAGAATTTTGATTTAGCCCAACAAACAATCATTGATCATTATGAAAATCCACGAAATAAAATTAGCAAATCAAAAGCGATAAAAATTAAATATGTGAGGGGTCATAGTGATTCACCTTCTTGTATTGATAATATCGATGCCTATATAAAAATAAAAAATCAACGAATTCTTGATTTAAAATTTAGTGGTGTTGGTTGCGCTATTTGTACTTCTTCAACCGATATTATGACCATTATTTTAAAAAATAAAACACCGAAAAAAGCAAAAGAAATAATTGATAATTACAATAAAATGATTTTAGGAAAAAAATTTGATAAAAAAAATTTGAGCGAATTGTTTTTCTATCGAAATGTACACAAACAACCTAATCGCATAAAATGTGCTTTAGTCGGTATTCAAGCTATCAAAAATGCAATAGAAAAATATGAAAAAAGTAAATAAAGGTTTTCTTTTAAAAAAAGGTATAGACGAAAAAATCATTAAAAGAATTTCACAAATTAAAAATGAGCCAAAATGAATGTTGAACATTCGTTTAAAGGCTTTTCGTTTTTTTGTAAAAAGCAAAAATCCTCTTTGAGCAAAAGAATTAAAAAAGATAAATTTTAATGATTATGTTTATTATTCTTCAATACCAAATAATTGGAATGAATTACCAAAAAAAATTAAACAAATTTTTAAAAAAAAATCGTCACTAAATACAAAGAGTGTTGTTTGCGGAGAGAATAGACAATATGATTCTGAGATCATTTACAATAGTCTACAAAAAAAACTTAAAGATAAAGGTATAATTTTTTGCCGTCTTGAACAAGCCGTTAAATCCTATCCCTCCCTCGTCAAAAAATACTTTGCAAAATTGATGAAAATTAATGAAAATAAATATGTTGCTTTAAATACCGCTGTTTGATCGGGTGGTAGTTTCATTTATATTCCGAAAAATGTAAACTTAACTAAACCGTTACAAACACATTTTCATATTAATACGAAGAATGTTGGGCAATTTGAACGGACATTAATAATTGTTGAACAAAACTCATCACTAAAATATATTGAAGGTTGCACCGCTTTAATTTCACCGCAGGCAAATTTACATACGGCTGTTGTTGAAATTTTTGTAAAAAATGAAGCCTCATGTCGTTACATAACAATCCAAAATTGATCTAAAAATGTTTTGAATTTGGCAAATAAGCGAGCAATTGTTAATCAAAATGGAAAAATGGAATGGATTGATGGAAATTTTGGTTCAAAATTAAATATGAAGTATCCATGCATAATTTTACAAGGGAAAAATAGCATGGGGAAGTATGTATCAATTGCTCATGCAAAAAAAAATACAATTCACGATACAGGAGCAAAAATGATTCATCTAGGACAAAATACAAAATCATATATCCTTGCTAAGACAATTAATGATCGTAATAGTCAAACGATTTACCGAGGTTTGGTAAAGATTGCACAAAGTGCAAAAAAATCTTTTAGTAATGTCATGTGTGACACATTGTTGCTTGATGATAATTCCTTAACACAAACGATTCCAAGAGAAATAATTGGTAATACCACTTCAACAATTAAGCATGAAGCAAAAATAACAAATCTTGATCGTGAGAAAATGTTTTATTTAAACAACAAAAAAATCGATTATAGTGAAGCAAAAAATTTATTGTCGTTTGGTTTTATTCAATCTTTTACAAAAGAATTACCTATGGAATATGCAATCGAAATAAAACGTTTAATGAATGAATATTAACGATTTAATTTTAGTGGTTAAATAACCATGATTTGAGAATTAAAACTGCGGAAATTTTATCTTTAATTTTTTTAATTTTGCTACTTTTTAAACCAATTTCTTTTAATGAATTAATTGCAAAAACTGTTGAATATTTCTCATCTTCAAGAAAAATTTTTACCGATTTAAAATTTTGTTTTAATTGATCGTAAAATTTTTCAACAAAAAACGTTTGAGAACTTTTACTACCAGATTCATATAAAGGATAACCTAAAACAATTGTATCAATCTCATAGTTATAAAGATGAAAAATTTCTTTAATCTTCGTAATACATAGATTTAAATCACAATGGGGGTAAAAGTAATTTTCTAGACCATTAACGATCATTTTTTTATTGTCAGTAATTGCAATCCCTAATGATTTTGTCCCTAAATCTAACCCTAATGCACGCATTCTTTCAATAAAAGCAAATATATAATTTAGTATATTATTAAACAAAATAAAAAATAACAATTATTTAGTTGTGAAAAATAAAAATATTGTTCCAAAAGAAACGAATTTTTCAGCTTGATACTCTTCGATAATAAGCGAAGCGAAGTTAGCATTATATACTTCGGTTAAAGGGTCGATTATTTTTTTACCAAATGCCTGATTAATTTGACAATTAATCAAAGAAAAAATTGATGATGAATTTAAAAAAATAGGGGTCAAAAATGTACAACTTCCAACTTTTATAAATGCCAATGATTTTGTGAAAGAAGTAAAACATATTAGTGGTTTTGCACCTGAAACATTTACCGTTAGTACATGTTTGTCCAATCCACTTAAATTAAATAGTGCTAACGATTTTCAAATAACTGATAATTTTATCGTAAACAAGCAAAATATTTCGTTTCATGATTCAATAATTATTAGACCAACATCGGAAGTAATTTTTTGTGATTGTTTTAAGAAAATCCTTAATTCGTATAATGATCTGCCAATTTTGTACAATCAATGATGCAATGTTTTTCGCAACGAAAAAAATACTAGACCTTTCTTGCGAACAAATGAATTTTATTGACAAGAATTACACACAATTCATCAAACGGAACAAGAAGCAATTGCCCAAACACTTCAAACAATTAAAATTTATAAAAAAATTTTAAAAAATGAATTGTGCATGCCTTTCATTTATGGTGAAAAAACAGTTAACGAACGCTTCGCTGGTGCAATAAAAACTTTTGCATTAGAATCACTAATGCCAGATGGACAAGCATTGCAATGCTGTACAAGCCACTATTTAGGTCAAAATTTTGCGAAAGCATATGATATAAAATATCAAAATCAACATAACCAATTTGATTATGTTTACCAAACTTCCGCTGGGTTAAGTACAAGAATAATTGGTGGTTTAATCATGACACACAGTGATAATAATGGTTTAGTTTTACCTTTGAATCTTGCTCCAATTCAAATTGCAATTATTCCACTAGAAAAAGATAATTTGCAAATTAATAATTGCATAAAAAATATTTTAAAAAACATAAAAAATAAGTATCGTATTGAAATTGATGATAGTGACAAAAGCTTAGGTTTTAAAATAAATAACTATCAAATACAAGGGACAGTCTTCATTATTTTAATTGGCAAAAATGAAATCCAAAAAAATGTTTTGACAATAATTCAAAGGAATCAACACGAAAAAATAGAAATTAATCCAATTAATTTAAAACATTTTTTAAAGGAAAATGGAAAAAACTACCAAAAGCAGCTATATGAAAAAGCAAAATGTTTTTTTAATTCATCAATTGTTAAAGTAAACAATTTTGACGAATTTAAACAAGCAATTAATCAACATAAATTTGTCGAAGTAAAATTTAAACAATCTATTGAAAATGAAGAAAAGATTAAAAAGCTTACTGGTGCAACAGCACGATGTATTAAACATAAAGCTAAAAAAAATGATAAATGTTTTTTTTCAAACGAACAAGCAACTGATATTGTTTACTTCGCTCGTTCATATTAAAATTATTCAATTTCGAATTCAATGCCATCAATAAAAAAAGAATCTTTTTCTTTAGCACCATTATTCTTTAAAATTTCATCGATTCGACAATTATTCATTTTTTCTTTAAAACGCCAAATGTTATCTTTTGTGTTCAACGGAATTTTTGCCAATCAATATGATAAATATTTGCTATGAATTATTCATTTATTATCCTGCTTAATAAAAGTAAAATTTTTTGATGAATCATTTTGTGTATTTTCGACAATTATTGGTTTAATAGTTTTTTTATCAATAATTTTTTTTGATAAATTTTTTGATTTTTTTAAATTTTTAAATATTAATTCTTTCAAGAAACTAAGATTTTGTTTTTTTAATGCACTAATTGAAATAAGATCATTATCTTTTATTTTCATTCTTAATTGCTCAAATTGAACCGTTGCACCATCAAGATCATTTTTGTTCGCGACGATCAATTGTACTTTTTTGACAAGTTGTTTATCATATTTTTTTAATTCATTGTTAATAATAGTGTATGATTCATATGCATTATTTTCTTCTAATGAAACAACATGAAGAAGAAGATGACAGCGTTCAATATGTTTTAAAAAATCAAAACCCAAACCTTTATTTTGTGATGCCCCCTCAATTAAACCAGGAATATCGGCAATAACGATATTATTTTTTTGTCAATTCATCACACCCAAAATTGGATTTAATGTGGTAAATTGATAATTAGCAATTTTGGGTTTTGCATTTGTTAAACGAGAAATTAATGTGCTTTTGCCAACATTTGGTAGGCCAACCAAACCAACATCAGCTATATATTTTAGTTCAATTTTAATAAAAATTTCTTCTCCTTTATCGCCATTTTCATATAGTGTTGGTGCTTTATTGCGCGAGGATTTAAAAAAAGCATTGCCATGTCCCCCTTTACCACCATGAGCAAGAACGAATTTTTCCTGGTTGTGAATAACATCAAATAATATTTCTTGTGATGTAATGTCACTTATTTGACTGCCTAATGGGACTTTTATATAAATATCCTCACCGTCTTTACCAAAGCAATTTTTCGGTTGACCATTTTGTCCGTTTTGAGCTACAATGTTTTTCAAGTATCGTAAATGAAATAATGAATTAACATTTTCATCACCAACAATAATGACATTACCACCTCTCCCCCCATCACCACCAGCGGGTCCACCTTCTGGATAGTGTGCTTCTCTTCTTCAAGCGACAATACCATTGCCACCATTACCAGCTTTTACTAAGATTTCACATTTATCAACAAATTGCATTATTAATTATTTTTTGTTTCAACAAACGTCTTATTGTTTTGCTTATGTTTTTTTCAGAAAAATATTTTTTTTTGTAAATCATTGAAATAAATTTTGTTTTCATCGTTAGGATAAGTACATAAGAATAATCTTTTTTGCTTATTACCGGTAGAGATAATTAAAATGATTTTGTTAACGATGTAATTGCTTAAGACGAAACTTACTAAAAGCAAAAGAGAAATAATAATGATTCTTAAGATCAAAAAATATTTATTATGCGGAATTAAATGGGAAAAGATAAATCCATTACCAGTAATTCCAATTGTGGTGGAAAAGGGGATCACATCAATATTTGAAATCTTAAAAAAGTAAAGAATTATCGGATAAATAATCGATCAAATTAATAGAACTAAGCATGGAATAAAAATCAAAGGATTAATCCACATTAAATCTGAAAGAATTTGACAATTTTTTCCAATTTTATGTAATAATTCTATTTTTAATGTTTCCCTTCCTTCAACAAAAAAATCACCAAATTTTTTCGCGATTTCATCAATATTTTTATGATTAATATTTCCATGCCAAAGACGTTGATTTTTTGCAATTAATCAATTTAAATTTGAAAAATTAAATTCACCATAAAATAATCAAATGAAAATTAGAGGAAGTAAAATGAAAAGAAAAGATGATAAAAATATTCATCACCCCTTTGTGTGATAAAAATTATTTAATGTTGATAGTTTTTGGTTTTTTAGCAAAGACATTCATTTTATTTATACAATATAATGAAAACATGATTAATCTTGTCAAAAATTTGTTTTTAAACAAAAAATTATTTTTGAGAAGATTAATTTTTTTTTTAAGTGTTTTTACGATTGTTTTAATTTTTGCTTTAACATTTCATTTAATGTTTAGAAAATATAACGATGGTGATATTATCTCAAAGAAAAATAAATTTTTATATCTATTAGTTAGATGAAATGATGGTTTAGGCTTTAGCATTTTAAAAGGAAAATTTGTTACAATATGTATTGTACAACTTATCTTTATTGTTTTACAAATTTTAATATTAAATCTTTGCAAAAAAACAATTGAAATTATTTTTCTTTCAATGATAATAAGTGGAGGATTGTTCAATTTTTTTCAGCGAATCCTATCAATAAAAAAACAAGTTCTTGATTATTTTTGTTTTGGGTTTTTTGAATTTCCAGTTTTTAATGTTTCTGATGTATTTATTACGATTGGGATCGTTGGATTTATGATTGTGGAAATGGTTAAATTAATTAAAACATTCGATGCATAGCAAAACAATTAATGTCAAGAAAAGAAAAAGACTTGATAAATATTTAGTTTCACTATTAAAAATTTCACGAACAAAAGCAAGTCAATTAATTAGACTAAAGCAAATTTATGTGAATAAGGTAATGATTAATAAACCTTCTTTTCAATTAAAACAAAACGATGAAATCGAAATTATCAATAGTGATAAAAGTAAACAAATTGATGTCAATTTGAAACCATGTAAAAAAAAATTAGATATTGTTTATGAAGATCAATATCTGTTAGTTATTAATAAACCAAAAAATGTTCTCGTCCACCCTACTAAATTTAATGAAAAAAATACAATTGCTAATCGATTAATTAATTATTTGGGTAATTTTTCAAATGACAAAATTCGTCCTGGAATAGTTCATCGTTTGGATAAAAATACAACAGGATTATTGGTTATTGCTAAAGATCTCAAGACATTAGCTGCATTAAAAAAACAAATTGACGAAAAAACCATGCTTCGAAAGTACATTTGCCTATGTCATAATCATTTCACAACAAAAAAAATAATCATTAATCGACCGATTGATCATGACCGAAAAAAAAAGACGATAAAAATGGTTGTCTCGTCAGCAAAAAAAGCAAAAAAAGCAATAACTAAAATTACTGTTTTGAAAAATTTAAAAAATAATTTATCACTTGTTGAATGCACACTTTATACTGGAAGAACCCATCAAATTCGTGTTCACTTAAAATCCATCAATCATTGTGTATACAATGATGATTTATATGGAAAAATTGAAGACAAAAAAAAATATGGACAATTTTTACATGCATACAAATTGTCATTCATTCACCCATGGACAAAAAAAACGATGAATTTCATAATAAAACCTGATCCAATCTTCTATGAAAAAATTAAAAATTTAGAATAATTATTTTTTTGCGTTTTTAGTCAAAACAAAAATTTTATTATTTTTTATCAAGATCATATCCTCAATGCGAATCCCAAATTTATTTGGTAAATAAATACCCGGTTCAATCGTAAAAATCATATTATTTTTTAAATTTTCTGAATTATTATGATTTGTTACTTTTTCGTGAATTTCAATGCCTAAACCATGACTTGTATAATGCGTAAAATATTTTCCATATCCAGCATTCTTAATGATGTTGCGCGCGCTTAAGTCAACATCACTTATTTTTGATGTATTAACTTTAATGCTTTTAATTGCTATTAAATTGGCTTTCAAAACAATATCATAAATTTTTTTTGCCTCTTTGTTTCCCATTAGGAATGTTCGAGTTATATCCGAACAATACCCCTGATAAATGCAACCTATATCTAATTTAACAATTTCATTTTTACCTAATTTTTTATTTGTTGGTTCATGATGGGGAATTGCCGAATTTTTACCAAAAGCAACAATTGGTGAAAAACTTGGTCCATCACAATTATTTTCGTCCCAATATTTTAAAATCAAATTCCTAATTTCCTTTTCAGTAACCCCTATTTTTAATTTTGTTTTAATTCAATTAATACAATTTGTCGCGATCATCGCACTCTTTCTCATCAATTTAATCTCATCATCCGTTTTTAAAACACGAATAAATTTGCTTGAAAAGTTTAATAAAGTAATATTTAGTTTTTGTTTTATTAAAGAAAAAAAAATTTGGAATTTCTCTAATGTTAAATAATCTGATTCAATCAATATTTTTTTCACCATAGTTTTACGTAATAAAACGATTAAATCATCGATTGATAGATATTTAATAATGGTGAAATTATTTAATTTATTTTTAATTTCAAAAAAATACCGTTGATCGACAAGTAAATAATTTTTTTTTATTGTTACCAAACAAAAACCAGTTAAATTTTTTACACCACTATACCAAAATAAATTTCGTTGATCTTGTAATAAAATTCCATCAACTTTATGCTCTTTCATTTTTTCAAATAAAATGTTATTTTTGAAAGTAAAAGAAGTATGATTCATATAAAAAATTATACCTATAATCAATTTATGATTTCACGTTATCAGCTATTCATTGACACATGTAATAAATATTGCTATGTCGCGATTTATAACATAGCAAAAAAAATCGATGAAATTAAATTGGTTACAAATAAAAATGTGACTGACCTAATTACAATTTCCATTAAGAAATTGATATTAAAGAATAAAATAAAATTTGAAAAAATTGAGACAATTTATCTTAATATTGGTCCTGGAAGTTTTACTGGTGAAAAAGTTGGTGTTGTTATCTGTAAAGCATGGTCGATTATTTTCCCAAGAATTAAAATATATACGATTAATTCCTTATATCTTCAAGCAACCACTTTACCAGCAATATCAATAATTGGTGCGAAAAGCAATAAATATTATCTAGCAATATATGACTTAAAAAAAACAATTATTAAACCATGTCTTGTTAATCAAATAACAAAAAACAATCTATTAAAAAAATATAAAAATTTCAATTATTATTTTGAAGATTTCGATAATGGTTACAATTTTTTTTTACAGAAAAAAAATAAGTTTAAACTTACAAATATTGATAAATTAGAACCGTTATATTTGAAAAATCCCACATAACGATTATAAATTTGACTTAGTTAATGCACTAATTTATAATTAAAATAATAAATGAATATCGTATCTTTCTTAAAACAAAGAAATTTTATTAACAAAATTAGTGACGAAAAAAAAGTCTTACAAACACTCAAAGAAGGAAAAGGGGTTTACATTGGTTTTGACCCTAGTTTCAAATCGTTACATTTGGGAAATTATATTATGATTAATATTTTAAATATTTTTGATAAATTTAATATCAAGACATTTGCTTTAATTGGTGGTGCTACAGGAAGAATCGGTGACCCATCAGGAAAAAAAAATGAGCGCAAACTTCTTGAACTTGAACGCATTGAAAATAATATTACTTGTATAAAAAAACAATTGCATAAACTAACTAATTCCGAAATCATCAATAATTATGATTTTTATAAAAACTTAACATTTATCGATTTTTTGCGTAATGTTGGAAAGAAATTTACATTAAATTATTTGTTGGAAAAAGAAACTATTAAAACTCGCCTTGAAAGTGGAATATCTTTTGCGGAGGTCTCATACAATTTGATTCAAGGAAATGATTTTTTAAAATTGTACGAAAATAATAATGTCGGTGTTCAAATTGGTGGTAGTGACCAATGAGGAAACATCACGACAGGTTTGGAATTAATTCGAAAAAAATATGGTGAAAATACTTCAGCTTGTGGAATAACAATAAATTTACTGCTCAAAAACGATGGAAGTAAATTTGGTAAAAGCGATAAGGGAGCAGTTTATTTAGATGATCAAATTACCCCTACCTTTGAAATGTACCAATTTTTCATAAATCAAGAGGATCAAGAGTTAAAAAAATTATTTATGTTCTTCACGCTTTTAGAAGTTGAAAAAATTGATGAAATATTACAGAAACATGAAAAAAATAAAACATTGCGTTTTGGACAACGAAAATTGGCTGAAATTGTTATTACAAAAATACATGGTCATAAAGCATATGAACAATGTTTGAAAATTGCTAATGCTTTATTTATTGGTGAATTCAATAGGTTAACTTTACAAGAGTTAGATTTGTGCTTTAAGCAATTTATTTCTTTTCCACTGATGAAAGAAGTAAAGCTTTGTGACTTTCTTGTTGGAAATAAAATCATCGAGTCAAAACGTGTTTTTAGAGAGTTAATTGCAAGCAATTCTTTGTTTGTTAATCAAGCAAAAATTGAAAATTACGAATTCATGTTGACGAGAGAAAATTCGTACTTTAATAAATATACGATTGTGAAAAAAGGAAAAAAAAATTATTACATTATTATGTGAGAGAAGTAAGGAGTAATAAATGTCAATTTTTAAATCACTACTAGGAAGAATTATCTACAAAAATATTAAAAAAAAACTTGATAATTTAATAATCTCTGAAGATGATATTACCGAAGCACTAAAGCAAATAAGAATTGAATTATTAAATGCCGATGTGAATATTTTAGTAATAAAAAAATTTTTACAAACAATTAGAAAAAAAGCAATCGGTTATGTTATGGAGCCAAATGAGCAAGCACGCGATGTTATATTACAAATTGTTAAAGAAGAATTAATAAATATTTTAGGCCAAAAGCAAAATGAAATTATTTTACAGGAAAATGAATTAACAAAAATAATGCTTGTCGGCTTACAAGGAAGTGGTAAAACGACTACTGTTGCAAAATTAGCAAATTTATTAAAAACAAAAAAAAATAAAAAAGTATTAATCGTTGCTTTAGATATTTATCGTTTAGCAGCGATTGATCAATTAAAACAATTATCGCAAAAAATTGATTGCGAATGTTTTATTTTACCAAATAAATCTGTTGAAGAGATAACAATCGCCAGTTTAGAATATGCTAAAAAAAACAAATTTAATTGCATTATCTTTGACACTGCTGGACGATTACAAACAAGTGAAGAAATGATGCAAGAATTAAAAAGAGTCAAAAAAATTACTAATCCGCATGAAATTATTTATGTTGTGGATGCAATGGCTGGTCAAGACATTATTAATGTTGTCGATAAATTTAATTCAATATTAAAATTAACTAGTTTAATTATTACAAAAATTGATTCTGAAGCTCGATGCGGAGCGGCATTATCAATTACAAGTCTAATAAAGATTCCCATCAAATTTCTTGGTAATGGCGAAGCAATTGGAAATTTAAATATTTTCTATCCTGATCGAATTGCTAATCAAATTTTAGGGCTAGGTGATCTTAAAACACTATCAGAAAAGATTGATGAAAAAATTGATAAAGATTCGGCAAAAAAATCCTTTGCAAGAATGATCGCAGGAAAATTTGATCTCGAAGATTTAATGACACAGATGCAACAAATAAAAAAGATTGGTTCAATTGGAGGCATTTTAAAATTTTTGCCAAATATGAGTTATAAAATTAATGACAATCAAATTGAAAATATCGAAGAAAAAATTAAAAAATGAAGTGTTTTGTTATCATCAATGACACGAAAGGAGCGAAGATATCCAAATATTATAAAAAAACAAATTAAACGAAAAAAAAGAATTACTGATGGTTCTGGTTGCAAAATTGATGAATTAAATAAACTCCTATCGCAATGAGAAAAAGCAAAAACAAAAATGGAAGAAATTGGTAAACAAATAAAAAGTGGAAAAAATCCTTTTTTTAACTTATTAAACAAATAGATGGAAAACAATATTTACGCTATCGATCTCCCAAATTACATGATTGTAAAATGTGTCATTATTTTTGATACTGTGATGACATCGTTTCATTTTATTGCAAAACTATCGCAATTAAATGAAAAATATTTAAATAATCGAAATATTTTGAGTTTTCATCCTCTAATAATTCGTGATGGGAATAAATTTTATCATTTAAAGAAAGTCAACGAAAATGATTATTTTTTAATAAATTTTTGTTTAAATGTTGATTGTGATGACCTCACATTAAATAATCTAATTCTTGAAAATTATTTCAATCAAGCAATTGATTTATAAAATCAAAATTTTATTGGTGGAGTGTGAGGGGTTCGAACCCCCGACCCTATCCTTGTAAGGGATATGCTCTCCCAACTGAGCTAACACTCCAAATGGTGACCTGTGTGGGATTCGAACCCAACTAATGTACGCGTGAAAGGCGTATGCGTTTGCCTATTCGCCAACAGGCCAAATGGCGGCCATTAGAGGTATCGAACCTCCGACCTACCGGTTAACAGCCGGGCGCTCTACCGCTGAGCTAAATGGCCACATACATGATAATTATATTATGATAAAGACAACAAAATATAGGGAAATACATGATATAATTTTTTAAATATGCTAGAAAAAAATATCGAAAAAATAGTTATAGAAAAAATAAAAGAATTGTGCAAAAATCATAATGTTAGCATAGCAATAAATGATGAAAACAAAAATAAGCAATTTAAAGATTTAGGAATTGATTCATTACTTGTTTTAACTTTTATTGTTGAAATTGAAAAAGAATTGGGAAAAAAATTACCTGATGAAATTTTGTTAAAGATTAACACAATTAATGAATTGATTGAAGAATTCAAAAAGCATTAATTAATTTTTTGTTTGTAATTTTGATTGCGGTAATTTTTGTTCATTATGTAAATATTAACTTTTCTTCGTAGTTTTAAATTCAAAAACATATCGAAAAAATAGAGAATTAAAGCAAGAAAAAGCAAGATTGTGGTAGTAATGATAAACATCATTGCATTACGACTAAATCGTACTTTATCACTGTCAACTGCTCATCAAATTTGACTAATGTCGATTACTCAATTTGGATTGATAAATAATATATTAAACATTACTACAATCGAAACAAATATTAATAAAAGATTTGTTAACAAAAATATTTTAATGTAATTCGAATGTTTAATCGAAATAATGGTTAAAATAATTTGGGAAAAGGTCACAATAGCACTAAGAATAATAAGAAAAAAAGAAAATTTTGTTAAAACTCACCTATTTTTAATTGAACTAAAAACCCATAAACCTTTTTTAACTCCTTCATATAATTCTAGGTTTGATCGATTTTTAGAATTATTTACACGATAAATATTAGCGAAAATAAAAATTAGTAATATTACGACTATTGCAAGTAAATTCACTATTTTAGTAAGTCAATAAAATTTATCAATGGGATAATAATTTTTCAATTTTTTTTTTGAAATCATACATGCAAAAATTATATCTTAACCATGATGGTGCCTATGAAGGAAATCTCATGCAAGATTTGAAAGCATACGCCCATTATTTGTTTTAACAAGATACTTAATTTGTATCAAATATGGTTCAATTTTATTTTCAATAAATTTTTGGTCAAATTGCGTAATTTGACTAATAGTTTTAATCCCTAAAAATTTTTGATTATTCACGAATGCTTTCAAATATGTTATGTCATTTTGATTTAATCCGCCTTTGAATATACCAATTTTTTCTAAAATTTTAGCAACACTACTTTTTGGATCAACAATTTTATAATCATTAACACGTAATAAAATCATCAAAGCAATCCGTGGTATTCCTTTCGAATTACTAGCAATCAAACTAATGTCATTTGGTTTAAGAGCAAGATTCAATTTTTTACAACTATTTTCGACAATTTTGGCGATTTCATCCACTTTATATGAATCGAAATAGAATACGATACCAAATCGTTGCTCAAAAGGAGTAGGTAAATTTGATAATGAAGTTGTGGCACCAATTAATGTAAAATGGGGAATTTTAATTCTTGTAATTTTTGTATTAAAATCCTTACCAATAACAATATCAAAACTAAAATCTTCCATTAAATTATAAAATAGTTCATAACATGATTGATTTATTGCATGAATTTCATCAATAAATAAAATATCATTCTCTTTGATATTTAAAATACAATTGTAAACATCAATATTTTTTTGAAAAATATTCCCTTGCACAATTTTTAAATTACTATTGAAATTTTTCGCAATAATCGTCGCAAGTGTTGTTTTACCTGTTCCGGGTAAACCACAAAATAAGCAATGATCTAATTGTTTATGATTGAGTTTAGATGCCTTAATATAAATCATGAGATTCTTTTTTATTGAATTCTTACCAATAAATTCTCGAAGATTGTTAGGCCTTAGCGATTGTTGCTTCATTTTTTGTACTAATTAATTTAATTGCCATGGAAACAATATCCGATGTCTCCATGGAATTTGTAATTTGATTTGTATAAAGTTTATTAATTGCAAAATTAATATCGTCTTGACTATATCCTAATGTTTTTAAAACATTCACCACATCGACAACATAGTCATAATTTTCAATTTTATTTTTTGCATAGTAGTTACCTAAATAATCAACTAATAAATAAGCAAATTTTTTTGATATTCCTGGTAATTTTTCTAAATCAATAATTTTTTTACTAATAATTAATTGCTTTAGTAAATTAATATCATTTTGCAAAAAATTCATGGCGGTTTTTGGTCCAATTCCACTAATCGCAATACAATTCAAAAAAAATTGTTTTTCCTCATAAATTTTAAAACCATAAAATTCCTCATTGAAACTATTTTTATTGGTAATATAACAATGCTTGTGTAAATAAATTTTTGTAATTTTTCCAACAACAAAATTATTTGGTTTGCCAACATTAATTACATAGGCAACATAACTATGTTCTAGTGTTATCGATTTTTTGTTAATTGAAATTATTTTTCCAATGATATATGAATACATTTTTTTGATTCATATTTCTATATGGATAAAAAATAATAAAAATGAAAATATTTTATCATTTATTTTCCAAAATAAACAATTAATATGTGAAAAATATGGAAATCATTTTATTATTTTTATCACTCAAATATTGGGGAGAATGAATGGCAATTTATAATAGTTTGCAAAAACGAGAGAAATTAATTGAACAAGATGTAATAAAAACGATAAAAAAAGTGAACAGCAACTTTTTGACGCTTTTAGACCAAAATTATTGTGCAAATTTGAAAACAATTTATCGACCACCTTTTGGCATATACTACATCGGTAATTTCGATTTAACAAAATTAAAAACAATTAGTTTAATTGGCAAACTAAATGCGACAAATAAAAAATATATTGATGTTATTTCTCAAAAAAATATTGGGCTCATATGAGCATATTTAACAAAAAAGGAAATCATTAATGTTTTACATCAATATCCGAAAAATAACATTTTTTATCACTTCGATCTTGCAAAAAATTATTTTCTATTACACAAAGAAAAATTTACTGATCTACTCATTAGAAATGTTTTTATTTCTGAAATATGAGAAACAAATAATTCCATCGATTACTCACAACAAATAAATGAACGTTTATTTTGTGGAATCAGTAAAAACATCTTAATCATTAGTGATATTAGTGAGCGGAATATATCATCGTTAACGAGCTTTGCAAATAGTGAGGAAATTAGCGTAAATGTCTTAAAGGATGTTTATTTGCAAAAAATAAAAAAATTCAAAAACATAAAAAAAATTAATATTGTTGAAAATTTAGAACAAATAAAAACTTTACTAGAATAAACTATGTTTCATTTTATGCAACGATAACAACAAAGTCGAGAGTGGGTATAATTCTCAATGTAAATAACAAATAAATGTCAAATAATCTAGTTATCATTGAGTCACCTAATAAAATTAAAACAATTGCAAAATATTTGGGGAACGATTATCAAATTATTGCTACTGTTGGTCATCTTCGTGATATTCCAAAATCAAACTTCAATGCTTTTGATCCAAAAACATTTGAACCAAAATGAAAAATTATTAGGAAACCAAAAAATAAAAAAGAAGTTATTGATGCAATTGATAAGCAAGCAAAAAAAGCTAAAAAAATATATTTAGCAACCGACCCTGATCGTGAGGGTGAAGCAATTGCTTGACATGTATATGATCTTTTTGAAAAAGCAGAAAAAGATAAATGTGTGAGGATAACATTCAATGAAATCACAAAAGAAGCAATTAAAAAGGCAATTAAAAACGAACGAAAAATTCAGATTGCATGAGTACATTCGCAATTTGTAAGACGAATTCTTGATCGTGTTATTGGTTATGATTTGTCAAAATTTGTTCATAAAAAATTTAATGGTATTTCGGCCGGTAGGGTTCAATCTGTCGTTTTAAAACTTCTTGATTTACGTGAAAAACAAATTGCAAACTTTAAACCAAAAAAATGATTCACGATTGATGTCAAATTAGAGAACGGTGATCAAATAACTCTTTCCGAACTAAAACAAGAAAAAGATACAAATGTCAATATCAATGATTATGAAATTGTCGGAAATGAAATTCATTTTAAAACCGAAGAGGTTGCATCTAAAGTTGTACAAAATTTAAACGATAATTTCCATGTTTCCTTAATTGACCCACCAAAATTAATTAATTACTCGTCGAAAGACCCATATAAAACATCAACCTTACAACAGGACGCAATAACAAAACTAGGTTGAAATTTAAATCGAATTGTTTCTGTAATTCAAAATTTATATGAAGGTATTGATTTAGGTGATGATCATCTTGCTCTAATAACTTATCCTCGAACCGATAGTATCCGTATGGCAGATACTTTTATTAAAAAAGCTAAAGATTTTATAAAAAAAACATATGGGGAAAAATATGTTGCCCAAAAGAAAAGGTCATTAAAGACACAAAAACAAAAAGGAAATATCCAGGATGCACACGAATGTATTAGAATTATTGACCCATATTTAACACCCGAAAAATTAAAAAATAAAATTAGTGATGATTACTATAAAATGTATCAACTAATTTGACAGCGAACAATAACTAGTTTGATGAGTCCCATGGTTGTTGAAACAAAAACAATAAAATTTTTAAATAATATTTGCCAATTTCACACAACGAATAAAAAAATAATTTTTGATGGTTTTAAGCGCATTTTCTCACAAACAAACGAACATAATATTGAAAACAAAAATTACAAATTGGGAGAAAAATACATAGCTAAAATAATTAAAACCAATGAGCATGTTTCTAAACCTCCGGAACGATATTCTCCTGCATCATTAATCAAAATTCTCGATGAATCTGGAATTGGAAGACCATCGACATATAAAATTATGGCCGATATTGTTTTGACTCGTGGATATTGCCAATTAATTAATCGTTCGTACTGTCTAACACCGATTGGAACACAAGTTATTGAAGGTTTAAATAAGTATTTTGATGACGTAATTAATTTTGATTTTACACGTAGAATGGAGCAACGTCTCGATGCCATTGCCAACGAAAAAGAAAAATGAAATGAATGGCTAATGTTTTTTGTTCCTGAATTTAAGCGACGTGTAGATGAAATATCAAAAAAATTTGTAAACAATAATCTTAATGTTGGTAGAAAATGTCCACAATGTGGCAATCAATTAGTTTATCGTTTCTCAAAAATAACAAAAAAACAATTTATTGGTTGTTCAAATTATCCAAAGTGCAAATATGTCGAGTTTCCACAACCACCTAAAATTGAAATTAAATGTCCTAAGTGTGGTAGTAATCTTATTTATCGTTTTTCAAAAATTAGAAAAAAACAATTTATTGGTTGTTCAAATTATCCAAAATGCAATTTCATTTGTAATTCACTTGAACAATTACAAAAACAATCCACCCCAAAAAATAAATAATCGCATTTAATAATTCGCAAAGTTATAATTAGATTGTAAAAATGAGCATTAAAAGAAGTATTCAACTAGAATGTAGTATTTGTCACAATATTAATTACTTAACAAAGAAAAATCAAAAGAATAATCCAAATCGCCTTGAATTAAATAAATATTGTTCAAAATGTCACAAAACAACACTTCACCGCGAAATAAAAAAGAAATAAATTCACGATATAATGTGTATTAGTAGATTGTCTTGACTTTATGCGTAAAATCATTACACTTGTATGTGTAGAATGTTTAGCACGAAATTATAAAATAACAAAAAGTGCGTTATCAACAAAAAAAATGCAATTAAATAAATATTGTCCAACTTGTCAAAAAACAACTGTTCACAAAGAAACACGATAATGAGTATTAAAAATATTGAAATCAATAAGGTGACAAAACAAAAAAAAGAACGAACTAATTATTTTAAAAGATGATGATTCGGAATGCGGAAAGAATTGAAACGCATTTCATATTATAAAAAGAAAAAAATTTTATACGATTTCATTACTGTTCTCATCATTTGTTTAATTTTGGGGGGGATTGTACTTTGTCTTGATTTAATGGTCATTAAAAAGGTTTAGTTTTTTCATGCAAAAAGAAATGTTCCACAAAACGCAATGGTTTATTGTAACTACCCTTGGGGGAAAAGAAGTAGCAATTAAAGATGTTTTAATTGAAAAGATGAAAAATTACAATTACTATGGAAACGAAGTAAAAGAAATAAGGGTTTTTACAACAAAAAAAGTTGATATAACAACATATCAAAAAAATGATCCAAATTTACCCCTTTCGTTAAAAAATACAAAAACAATAAAATGAGAAACGCAACCAAATGGCGGATACAAAAAAATTAAAACAACTATTAGTAATAAATTTCCCAATTACATTTTTATTAATATGATTTTAAATCCCGACATTTGATATGCAATTAGAAATACAACGGGAGTTATGGGATTTGTTGGTTCAAGTGGAAAAGGAATCTTGCCAACACCAATTAATATCCATGAATTTGAGGATATTGCTAAGAAGTATGAGACTAAAATGCAAACAACTGTAAATAAAAATGATTTGAAAAAAGAAACTAATGAAGATACTAGTAAAATTGAAAAAGTAAATAATAATTTGCAACAATTTAAAGTGGGAAATACCGTCATTATCATATCTGGTAATTTCGCTGGAATCAAAGCATTGATTACAAAAATTGATTACAAAAATAATCTTGCTGAAATTCAATTTGAATTATTTGGGCGAACAAATAAATTTAGTTTAAGTTTTAATGATTTAAAACTCGATAAATAATAATATAATTGAATCCAATGGTAGTTAAAAAAATAATAAAGAACAATGAAAAGACAAATTCTACGATTGAGGTAGTGGAAAAAAAAGAAAATAATGAGCAAGGAAAGCAAAAAATACTTTCTAAGCCATCTAATTCAAACAATTCTTCTCCTGTTTCAAGTGGTTTAGCAAAAAATTTGGAAGTAATTCAAAAAAGCATTGAAGCAAGATTAAAAATTTTTGTTAATTTGTCTAATATAGAATTAAAAAAATTAGTTTCTATTCCCAAATTAATGGAAGCTGGTGTTTATGTTGGTTTACCGTCATTTTTATGAAATCCAAAAATGAAAATTTTCATCTATCATAACAAATCGCGAAAAAAGAAGATGATTGACATTTTGAAAATTATTGTTTTTTTAAATCGCGCTTACAATTTCCTATACGATATTGCCAAACAAGGAGGAAAAATTTTATTTGTTGGAACGCACAATGATTTTATTAAAAAGCATATTGCTAATGAGGCAAAAAGGGTTGGAGAATATTTTATCAATCAACGTTGATTGGGTGGAACATTGACAAATTACAAAACAATTGTCAATTCTATCAATAAATTGCATAAATTAACATCTTTATTTGAATCCGAAGAAATTAATAAGTATCCTAAAAAAGAACAAGTTTTAATGAATAAAAAAATCGCTAAATTAACAAAATTTATTGGTGGGATAAAAAATATGAAAAGTTTGCCAAATGTAATTATTACAATCGATCCTATTCTTGAACACAATACAATTAAAGAAGCTCGACAGCTAAAAATACCAATAATATCAATTGCTAATACTAATGCCAATCCAGATATAGTTGATTTCATTATTCCGGGTAATACAAATTCAAATCGTTCATTATGATTATTAATTTCGATTTTAGCTGATGCTATTGCTGAAGCAAAAAAAATTCCTCAAGCTATTGTCGGTAAAAAAGATGAAGAAATTATTCTTCCTGAAATAATTAGGCAGGCGAAACGGGCAACATCAACTAAATGAAAATAAACTCAATAAATAATCTATTTATAGAGTTGTGCTTATTTTTATATAAAGTAAACTTTTATTGTGCTCATTTAATTCTCCAATCATAAATAACCATTTTGGTTTAATCATAATTTTAAAACCAATGATTTTCTTATTGTTATTAAAGTTACTCTTATAGTTATAAATAATAAAAAAATTAAAAAATGAATTTGACGAAATTTTACATATTTTTTTTGATAAGTCGGATGAATCCAATTCATTAAAATCAATAAAAATAAAACTCATATTGATCGTATTGATAATTTTTGATAATGATTCATCTTGTTGCAAATCATAATTAAAAATTAATTTTTCGTTTTTTTTGAATATTTTTGGTAAGTTCTTCGCAAAAGGAAAATTAATAACTATTGGTACAAAGCATAAATCCGATAATATTAATTTTAATAGATCAACAAAATACTTTTGGTTTGTTCTAAATAAGTCACAAACGACGATATTTTTGCTTTTTTTAATCATTATTCCAAAAACTTTTTCTTATTAAATTGTATTTTCGCGGGTATAAAATCGGTGTTGAAGCAATTTTTTTTATAAAAAGAGTATTAAAAATATTTTTGTTATCAACAATTTGTTCAACTTTTACTAATTTTGCTTTTAATATATTAAGTTGATGATTTAAGTTACTTACTTCTTTTGTGTAATTTATAGATTTTGGGATAACAACTAAACCAGAAATTTTACAATATGGAATTAATAATTCTAGTAATATTTCTAATTTAGCAACGGCCCGGGCTGTGCATAAATCAAAAGAAAAATTTGCACTAGGTTTTATCTGCTCAATTCGTTTATTAATAAATTTAATTTTTGATAAATTTAGTTTTTTTGCTAATAATTGCATAAAATGTATTTTTTTACGATTAGCCTCAACGATTGTGACAGATAGATGAGGAAAGAGTAATTTTAAAATTACTCCAGGATTACCACTACCACTACCCAAATCTAAAATCGAATTTATTTTATAAAAATTAATTCTACGATAGCAAACTACACCATAAAAAAAATATTTTTGTCAAATTAAATCTTCCGCAATTAAATTCGTTAAATTAATTTTTTTATTTTCTCGTTGTAAAAAATCTTTATAAATTAAAAATTTTTTTCGTGTTGCTGGGGTTAATTCAAGATGAAAATTTGCTTTGATTTCTTTTTCAAAATTAATAAAATTCATAAATTATTTTTTCATCCGATCCACATAATTTTTAATAATAGCGATATCGATTAAATTTATTCCACTAATCCGCGATGCTTGATCTAATTTTTCGGGCATAATTCTATTTAACTTATCAATTGCCTCTAATGACAAATTTTTTATTTTTTTATAATTTTTTATTTTTGTTAAACTAACTTTAGATAAATTATTTAACTTTTTAATATTTTTTAGTTGATTATTAATATATCCTTCAAATTTGACTTGAATTTCGATTTTTTGACAAACAATATTATTGATTTTAATTTTCAAAAAATTTAATAGATCGTTCAATTTAACATCTGGTCTTTTTAACAATTGAAATAAAGTATAGTTTGGACACTTATATTTTTTTTGCAAAGATGTAAAATCCCCAACATATTTAGCTTTTAATAAATTCAAAACTTTATTAATTTTTTTTTGCTGCAACTCATAATCCTTTTTAACTTTTTCGCTAACTAGACCGACTTTGTAACCATATTTTAATAATCGCTCTTGTGCATTATCGTTACGTAAGTATAATCGATGTTCGGCACGAGATGTTAGTAAGCGATATGGTTCACTAATCCCTTTTGTAATAATGTCATCGGTCATTACCCCAATGTAAGATTCTTGCCTTGACAAAATTAATGGTTCTTTTTTTGTAATTTTCAAAAATAAATTTATACCAGCTAATAAACCTTGACCAGCAGCTTCTTCATAGCCAGATGTGCCATTAATTTGTCCAGCAAAAAATAAATTATTAACTTTCTTTGCCTCATAATTCAATTTTAATTGTGTTGGATCAATTGCATCATACTCGATTGCATAGGCATATTTCAAAATTTTAGCTTTAGCAAATCCCGGCAAGAGATGAACAAGTTTTTCTTGAAATTGCACATCAAAACTTGTTGAAAAACCTTGTAAATAAATGGTATCCATTTTTAATGATTCTGGTTCGATAAATAATTGATGCTTCGGTTTATTGGGAAATTTTATAACTTTATCCTCGATGCTAGGACAATATCGTGGACCAATCGCATGGATGTGACCCGCATACATTGCACTACGCTTAATGTTTCTTTTGATTAAATCATGAATTTTTTTATTTGTAAAAATTAAATATGATGGGACTTGATTTTTAAAAGGATAGTAAAATGGTTTATAGTGAACAAAAGCTAATGGTTGTTTCGAACCAGGTTGAATTTGCATTTTTTTGTAATTGATACTTGTATTTAAAATCCGTGGGGGTGTCCCTGTCTTTAAACGAATTAATTTGAAACCATTTTTCGCGAGTGATTTAGATAATTTTTCCGCGCTTTTTTGAAAAGAAGGGCCAGATTTAAATTGCTTATTACCAAAATGACAAACTGATCTTAAATAAGTTCCCGTTGTAATAACTGCTGCTTTACAATACAAAACATCGTTTTTTGTTTTAACACCAATAATCTTTTTTTTTGCAATAATCAAATCAGTAACTTCATCAATTATTAGCGTTAAATTTTTTTGCTTACGAATTTGTTGACAAAATCATTCATGGTATTTTATCTTATCGATTTGTGCACGTAATGCCCAAACTCCTGCTCCTCTACTTGTATTTAACAATTTTATTTGTAATTGATTACAATCAGCAGCTTGTGCTTGCATTCCACCCAAAGCATCAATTTCACGTACGACAACCCCTTTGGCGGGACCACCAATTGAAGGATTACATGGTGTATCCGCGATATGTTCATAATTCAAAGTAATTAATGCTGTTTTTAGATTTAATTTAGCACAAGCAAAGGCAGCTTCCAATCCAGCATGACCTGCACCAACAATGATTGCATCAAAATTTTTTGGCATCAAATTAGTATGATTATATAAAAAACAACACTTCTGTGTTGTTTTTTGCCTATATAACCCATGTTCTGTTTTAAGTTAATTATTTATCTACAATTTAGAAAAATTGTTCCTTTTGTCGTTCAATTCCTACAAAAGAATTCCCTTACCAATAATTTAGGTTTCTTGCTTGTGGGGTTTACCGCGTTTCATTTAGAATTTTCATTCATTTCGTCACTGTGGTACTTTTTAATCTTATTCATAGTACAACGTACCTTAGAACTTAATTTCCATAATGCATAAGCATCTTGTGGTTTATTTTTTCACCACACACAAACACTACAAGATTAACACCTTGTGCAAGCATGGAGTTTCCTCTATTTGTTTACCAAACAGCAATTAACTGTAGGCAACTTAATTATATCTAATTAGAAGAGATTCATTTGTTGATCTTCGGACAAATTATCTAAAATATGCAATTGTTTCAACTTTGTTAAGATTGCTGAATTAATTTTTGTTCGCTTTTGCAAATCATGAATTGAAGCGAATGGTTTATCTTTACGAGCTGAAACAATTGATTTGGCCACTTCAATTCCCAAACCATCAATCGCAGTAAAAGGTGGAAGAATTGCACCATTATCAATCGTAAAATTATTTAAATCAGATTTATTTAAATCAACATTTTTTAAAAATATTCCTCGGGCAAACATTTCAAGACAAATTTCAAAAATTGGAATCAAATTTATTTCTTTATTCTTTAAGGCATTTATTCCTCTAACTTTCCGACGCGAGCAATAATCCTTATAAACTTTCTCCACACTTTCTTTGCCACCAATGATCGTTGGTAAATCAAAATTTTCTTTTGTTCGTACTGTGAAATAAACGGCATAAAATTCATGTGGATAGTAAACTTTATATCATGCCGTCCTAATCGCATCTAAAACATAAGCGGTTGCATGAGCTTTGGGAAATAAGTATTTTATTAGCTTACATGATTGAATGAATCATGCTGGAACATTGCATTGTTTAAAAATTTCTTCATCTTCTGGCTTTATTCCTTTTCCTTTTCTAATGGTTTCTGTTGCTAAAAAAGCAACCTCAAATTTTACACCTCATTGCACCAATGAAGAAAGAATGTCTTCCCGACAAGAAATGACATCTTGAATTGTTTTTTTTGCCTTATTAATTCACTCTTGGGCATTACCTTTTCAAACATTTGTTCCATGACTTAAACCTGAAATTTTAATTAGATCACCAATGCATTGTGGTTTAGTTTCAGCGATAATATCACGACTTATTTCTGTTCCAAATTCGGGTAAACCAATTGTTGCAATTTTGTTTACATCATAATTTTCGTCAATAATATTTAAGCTCTTAGAATTGTTAAATAAACTAATAACTTTGGTATCAAAATTAGGGATTGTTAAAGGATTAATTCCTGTCAGTTTAAAAAGATAATTTAATATCGTTGGTTCATCATGCCCAAGAATATCAAACTTCAATAAAGTATCATGAATCGTTTGAAAAGCAAAATGTGTTGTATACCAATTTTTACTTTTATCATTTGATGGATAATTGTAAGGAGTAAAATCACAAACATCAAATTGTTTTGGAACGATAACAATCCCTCCAGGGTGTTGTCCTGTCGTTCGTTTAACACCCTCGCATCGCTTTGAATAATATTTTATTAGAGCATTTGTTGGTTGAAAATCGGATCGAACTTCCTCAAAATAATTTTTAACATAGCCATATGCTGTTTTTGCGGCAACAGTCGCAATTGTTCCAGCACGAAAGGCATGCATGTCACCAAACAAACCTTTAATAAAGTTGTGGGCAATTGCTTGATAATCACCAGAAAAATTCAAATCAATGTCAGGAGTCTTATCACCAGGTTTGAAACCAAGAAAAACTTCAAAAGGAATATTATGACCATCACTAATCATTTCCTTGCCGCAACAAGGACATTTTTTCGGTGGCAGATCAAAACCATCAATAAGATTGTTTTTTTGCGGAAAAATTTCAAAATGATGGCAATGCTGACACAAATAATGCGAAGGGAGAGGGTTGACCTCTGAAATATTAGCTAAATATGCTAACAAAGAAGAACCAACAGAACCTCGGGAACCAACAAGATAACCATCATCGTTGGACTTTTTTACAAGGAGATGAGCGATCCAATAAATGACAGCAAAACCTTGACCAATCACTGATTTTTTCTCCTTTTCAATCCGTTCAGAAACTACTTTTGGAGGTGTTAGACCATATATTTTTTTTGTGTTTTCATCAATTAACGAAATTAATTTTTCCGCACAATTTTTAATCGTTGGACGTTCTGGTTTTTGATGTAATGGAAAAATGTTTTCTTGACAAGAATTAACTAAATTAATCGGATTTTCAATGACAATTTCTTTTAATAATTTGTCATCATTAATATAATCAAATGCTTGCAACATTTCGGTTGTTGTTAAATAATGTTGATCGGGTTCAATAACACGATCGCGATAAGAAAATAAGCGATGACGATTGCCACCTAATTGTTTAACATGCAGATAAATTTCATGAATTTTTCCTTCGTCCTTTGCTAAGTAATATGAATCTGAAACAGCACATATTTTTTTATTGGTTTGTTGACAAAGATGAATAATTTTTTTTTGGGCTAAAATAATATCGCTAGTTTTTATTTCTTCACGAACGATCTCGTGTTCTAAGTGCTTGTATGGTGATAGGAAAATATAATCATATTTTTTTATTTTATCGATTAGTTCTTTTTCTGTATCGTTCAGAACGGATTGTCAAATTTCACCTTCTGTTGGATGGGGGCAAATAATTAAATCATTCCTATACTTCAATAGGTCATCGAAATATAGTTTTGGTTTACCGATAACTTTTGTTTTTTTGTCATCGAGTTGGTCATTTTTTTGATAAAGTTGCTTAGTTAATGATAGACTAACTAATTGGTATAGTGCTTTAACTCCATCTTGTGTTTTGACATAAACATCAACAAAATATCCATGTTGACTTGAAATCAAAGAATTGGTTTGAAGATTGTTAATTTCAGCAATGTATTTGATTTTGTTTTCTTCCAACTGTTTAATCATTGCTTGTCAAACATATAAGAGATATTGACTATCTTTATTAGCACGATGTGCTTCTAATTCGTTGTAATCGATTTTATATTTTCGTGTTACTTTTTGCAAACGGTGAGAATCCAATGTTTCGTTTATCGCACGCGATATTTGCATCGTATCAATCAAACAATTGCTAAAAATTGGTAAATTGTTTTTTTCACAAATTTTATTTAAAAAAGCAAAATCGAAACTAATTCCGTTGTGAGCAATTAAAATATCGTCTTTGATCCATTCACGTATTTTTATAATTGCTTCTTTTTGACTACAACCATTAGCAACCATTTCATTGGTAATATGAGTAAGATTAATTATTTTAGGAGTTAAAAGTTTATTTGGTTTGCAAAAAAAATCAATTTGATCGACAATTGTTCCATCCTTATACTTCACAGCGCCAAATTCAATTAGTTCATCGAACTCATTATTTAAACCTGTTGTTTCGATATCAAAAATAATATATGTCGCTGAATTAATTAATTTATTTTTACACGGATTGATGACCAAATTGGTTTTTTTGGGGATAATTTCAAATTCACAACCAAAGATTGGTTTAATTTTTGTTTTTTTAGCTTCTTCAACAATTTCTGGAATCGATTGCACATTGAAACGTTCAATAATTCCAAGCGATTGATGTCCTAATTGTTTGGCATGTTGAAAAATATCACTAACACTACTAATTCCATCAAAGGATGTCATCTTCGAATGACATAATAATTCCACTCTTTTTTTTGGTTCATTATCAACGATCGTTAAAAATGAAGGTTTTTTCCCATGACAAATTTTAATTATTCGTCCAAAAATTTGGTAATTCGTGTATTTTGTGGCTTCCAACCTACATTGAACCTTAACTCAATCACCAATTTTGAATGAAATAAGATATGGCTCATTAATAAAAATCATCTTATTAGTTTTAGAAGAAAAAGGAAAAGCACCATAATGATTTAGGAAATATGAGAGTGTAATCGCACCATCATCATGATCGTATAAAGAAAAATAATAAATTTTACCATTATTCTTCGTTTGTTTTATTTCTAAGTCAAAAATTTCACCTTGCAAATTAACAATTTGATTTGCTTCGGCCATCTCACTTGTTAATTGTTTCATAGCAGCAAAATTGCCTGAAACTTTATTAGAATTTTCATATTTATCTAATGTGTTAGCTGTAACATTGCGAAGAGCAATTTTAATACCTTCAATTTTTTTTTCTTGTTCAATCTTGAAATTAATAGATTTTTGTTGTTTGATTTGATCAAGAACGAAATCTATTTTTTCAAGATTAAAATTATTGATTTTTAGAAAATGTAGTAATTTATTGACATTATTTTTCAAACTATTCAACTCGTTGTTAGTAAAATATTTAATCGTCATTATTTTTCCATCTTGCGAAAAATAATAATTGGACTTTGTTAAAAGATTAAAAATGTTTTGATCTAAAAAAGAATTTTTTTCTGCAAAAAAAGCAATGTATTTATCGATTTCAACAAGATTATTTACTGGCTTTGTCCCAACAATAATAACTTTTAAATTTGCATGTTCTTTGATTAGTTTTTCATAAATTTCAAATGGAATAATATCTGTAGTTTTAATCGTTATTTTTACATATTTATTAATATTAGACGGCATTTCTAATGAAAAAGTTGCAAAAGCCGAAATATAAGTAAAATCTTGTTCAGTTAAAACATTCGCTTTAATAAAAAAATTCTTGAAATACAAATTATGATTAGGCGTCATCTTTAATAATTATTAAAGATATTTTACGAAAGTAAAAATTATTTACATCAAATCAATTCTAATGAGTTATTATCGAGAAAAATTTGAAACAAAAAAGTGAAAAAGAAATAGAAAATAAAAACAAAACTTAAAGCATCAATCCGATCAAGAATTCCACCATGACCAGGCAATAAATTACCAAAATCTTTAATGTGATAAATCCGTTTAATTAAACTATAAAACAAGTCACCAGTAAAACTAATAAAAATGAAAACAAAAGTGAAAGAAAAAGCAATTAATCATCACCATCATTGCTCGACAATTGATGGTTGACATGAAAATTGAATCCCTAGAAAATAAAAAAGTAAAACATTACCATCTTTTTTATTCATAAAAAAAATTAATAAATACAAGGAAAGTAAAACGGCTAATGTACAAATAAAACCAAGTGAAAAACCAATTAAAGTTTTATTTGGACTAATTTTGATAAAAGGTTTTTTTTTGCCGAAAATACTTCCCCCAAGATAGGCAAAAACATCACTTAAATTACTAATCAATAGTAAAAAAATAAAACTAATCCAGTGATGAAAAATCGCTAAATAAAAAATAATTGGAAAAAAAAGATTTATCAATACCATTAAAATGGGAAACCAAAAAAATGTTTCGCCAAACATTAAAATTTTCGCTTGTTGATATGCAATAACGAAAACAAAACTACCGATAAAAACAATAATTGCTCATCCAAAAATTATCAACAAATAAAATAAATAAGGTGTAAATAAAAAATCTAGAGAAAATTTTTTAAAATGATATTTATTTAGAGTAAGAAAAGTATTTGCAAATAAAGAAAAACCACAACAAATAAATGAAATTATTATCGCTACTTTTTTTCATTTGATAAACGAAAGTTTTGCCATCTCTAAACAACTAAAAATAATAAACGGTATGAGACAAAAATTAAAAATGAAAGGAAAAATTGCTTGATGTTTTTCGTATGTGAAAAGAAAACCAGTTGTTTTTTGGTTAGAAAAAATTGCAAGTGTTAACAAAAATAAATAGATTAGAACAATCAAAAAACTAGTTTTTGCTCGTGCACCAAAATTTTTTATTTTTTTTAAAACAATCATCCGATATATATTGACTATAAAGTCATTAAATCTTTTTCTTTTTTAATAAAAGCTTGTTCAACATCTTTGTTCGCATTTTTAGTTACCAAATTTAATTCATCTTCAAAATAACGAACTAAATCTTTTGATATGCTATTATCTTTTTTATATTTTGCTTGAATTTGTTGACGAATATTTCTAATTTTTATTTTTGCTTGCCGTGTTTGCTCTGTCAATGGTGGAAAAATAACGCGGATAGAATCATTATTGATTTGTGGATTAACATGATATTCGCTTTCAGCAATAGCTTTGGCTACTTCTTTGAGCAAATTATGATCGTACGGTTTGATTAGTAATTGTCGAGCATCAATTGAAGAAATATTTGCTAATTGCATTAAAGGAAGGATTTGGCCATAAGCATCAACCTTAATGTGATTAAAAATATTACTATTGACTCGACCTGAATTAATTTTTGCAAATTCCTCACTTAGTCACAATTTAATTTTTGCAAAATTTTGTTCAAACTCTTTTTTTAATTCTGTCCATTCAATCATTTCTTCACCTCAATTTTACTTATGAATGTGAGTGAATTTACATTTTTTATTAATTATCTTAAGTAAACTATTACTTTGTAAAATATTAAAGACATAGATATCAATGTCATGTTGTTCGCATAGTGTTAAAGCTGATAAATCCATAACTTTTAATTTCTTTTTTAAAACATCAATGAATTTTAAATCTGAATAAAATTTTGCTTTTTTATTTATTTGTGGATCGTCAGAAAAAACACCATCCACTGAATCTTTACCCATTAAAATAACATCAGCATCCATATCAATTGCGCGAATAACACAACCTGTATCAGTTGTAAAATATGGATGACCTGTACCAGCGGCAAAAATAGCAACATTTTTTTTGTTTAAATCATCATTTATTTGTTCAATAATAATAGGTTTTGTTACATTGCTAATAGCAAGGGCCGAATATAAATTAACTTGACAACCGTAATTGACCAAGATATCTTTGAAAGCAAGCGCATTAATTATTGTTGATAACATTCCCATATAGTCAGCATTTGCCTTTTTAAAAACATTGCCAACAGTCATATTACCACGCCAAATATTACCCCCACCGATAACGATTCCAATTTGATATTTTTTAGATAATATCGCAATTTGTTTCGCTAAATTTTTAATGTAATTTAAATTAAAAATATTGTTGTCTTTGGATTTAATGCTAGCACCGGAAATTTTTATTAAAATTCTTTTTATTTGCTTTTTATTCATGATTAGAATTCATTTGTTGAGCTACTTCTGTTGCAAAATCAACATTATTTTTAGCAATTCCTTCACCTAATTCATACCGAACAAATTTAAGTATTTCAACATTGTTTTCTTTAAGGATCGTTGAAATTTTTTTATCTTCAGCAAAATCAAAATTTTGTTCGCATAAACAAATCTCACCCAACGTTTTATTGATTTTTCCTTGCACAATTTTATCGGCAAATTCTTTAGGTTTACCGGAAGCTAAAACTTGTTGTTTAACAATATTTGTTTCATTAACCAATCAAGTTTGATCAATGTCCGCTTTACTAATAAATTTTGGATTATGAGCAACAATATGCATTGCAATGTTTTTTGCTAATAAAGGAGAAATTTTACCGCTAAATAAAACTAATGCTGAATATTTCTTATTTGTGTGTTGATAAAAACCAAAATCCTGTTCATCTTGCTTAATGATTTTAACAAAACGCCTTAATGATATTTTTTCACCAATTTTTGCTGTTAATTCTTGACATGCTTCATTGATACTTTGTCCTGATGACAAAACAACAGCATTAGCCTCATCAATTGTTTTAACATTTTTTTCAACTAAAACTTTTTTTACTTCCTCACCTAAAGTGAGAAAAAGTTGGTTATTTGCCGAAAAATCAGTTTGACAATTGATTTCGCAAATGACACCGTTATTACCACAAACATTAACCAATGTCATACCTTCGGTCGCAATTGCCCCTGCCTTTTTTGAAGCTTTTGCGATTCCTTTCTCCCGCAAATATTTTGCAGCTTTTTCTAAATCACAATTATTTTGCTCCAATGCTTTTTTGCAATCTAAAAAACCTACTTGGGTCATTTCTCGCAATTGTTTAATCAAATCCGCACTTACCATAAACACAAATAACTTTACGATTTATCGCTTAATATCGCTTGTTTATGATTATATATAATTTAACAAAACACAATGAATAAAGTAGGTTTTTTCATTGAATTATTTGTTACAATTGTCGCACTTTTTTTTATTGGCTTGGGGATAAATTTAATCATTAATTTAAAAACTATTTCGCATCTATTAATCTTCGTATCAACTCTTTGATTTCTTAACACAATTTTTTGTTTGCTAACATTATTTTCAAATAAGATAACATATACGAAAAATTGTTGATTAATTGTAATCTTAATATTTCCTTTTTTGGGTATTGCATTTTTTTGTTTATTTGAAATTAAACCGATTACTAAAAAAACAAAAGACAAATTTTATTTAAATAAAGAAAGATTAGAAAAGTTTAATTTTTTTCACGATTACCGAATTAATGAACATGAACAAGTTCCAGAAATTTTTTTAAATTCTAAAATAAATAAAAAAGATATTTATCGTAATAATGAAGTTGTAATTATCGATGATTCCACTTTAATTCTTGACCAATTAGTTAAATTAATTCGAAGGGCAAAACATTCCATTAATTTGCAATCTTTTATTTTCCGTTCGCAAAGTTTTTTTACAAAAATTGTCTTTTTAGAATTAATAAAAAAGGCTAAAGAAGGAGTAAAAATAAAAATTTTGTATGATCATTTTGGTACAGTTCTCAAAAAGGGAGAGAGAATTTTAAAATGAGTTGAACAATATGGAATAGAAATTGCTTGCTTTAATCCTTTGCATATTAACATTTTTACTAGTTCTACAAATTATCGTTTACATAGTAAATTTGTTGTTATTGATAACGAATCTTGCTTTTATGGGGGAAGTAATTTCGGCGATGAGTACCTGTCAATGGCGAAAAATGAATGCCTATGAACTGATTTGAATGTCGTTATCAAAGGACCAATTGTGCAAATAATTAATCAATCATTTTTGAATTATTGATTAACATTTGGTCACAATAGAAAAAAAAAGAATAATTTTGTTGTTGATGAAAATTATTTTCGATCAACTGACAGGAAATTCGGACAAACAAATACGACGATGCAATTACTTTGCTTTAATCCTAAAATTAATTTTTTTTCGTTGAATGAAACAATCTTAAATGAGATAGCCCAAGCACGAAAAACAATTAAAATTACAACACCATATTTTTGCCCAACACAAGAAATTAATGATTTTTTAAAATTATTGGCGATGAAGGGGGTTAAAATTGAAATTGTCGTTCCAGCAAAAAATGTTTGATTTACCAAAATGATGAATGAATATTGTTACAATCAAATCGTAAATGAAAATATTACACTTTATGAATATGTAGGTTTTATTCACTCAAAAATTATTTTAATTGATGACAAATATACCATATTAGGTTCATTTAATTTTGATTACCGATCAATATATTTTGATTTTGAATCACAACTAATTGTTGATGATTATAATTTTGCACAAAAAATTGTAAAAATATTTGAACAATATAAATTTAATTCCACAAAAAAAAATATGAAACAAGAAACAAAGCATATCTTAGGTAAACCAACAATAATACAATTTATGTTATTGTGCAAAACACTATTCTAACAAAAATGAAAATTGAACATCTATAGTGATACGAAAATATTAAATAATAAAATTACAAAAAGGATTATGACTTAATAAAACCATTAATCGCTAGGAAATATATTATGTCGTCGACAAATTTGTCATAAACCATTGAATTATTGGTTGAAAATTGATTCTTTACGAAACTAGTAATATTACTATCAAATAGCAATATTTCTTTTGCCATATCTTCTGTTCATTGTGGTAAATTTATAAAAATAATCTTTTTTACTCGATATTTTCGTTTCAATTTTCAAAAATAATAATCATCATTACATATTATGCAATCATAATTTTTTTCATTTTTTTGACGTTTAAATCGATTACTATGAATGTGATGGATACGATGATAAGGATAAAATTTAGGTATAGTAAAATGGAAATGAGAAGTTGGAACAATATCACAATTATAACCTTTCAGGGTGAAATTGAACTTCACTGTCGTTGCACCATATTGAAATGAAGAAAAATCAATAGATTCAAAATGATATCAAATCTTCATGTTAGTAAGTCTCAAAATATTAAAAAAACTAGGACACAAACCTATTAAACCTTTACATCAAAAAGCAGACAATATATTTTTTTTTATATGCACCTATAAATGAATGAATTGAATAATTAATTCTATTTAGTTTTCTATTTGCTAATCAGTATCTACCAAGATTAAACGCACTAAAATCTCGATCCTTTTGATCTAAACTATTATGATAATCAGCATAATTATCCAAAAAATCATAATCAAATATTATTGGAAAGTTTTTAATTAATTTTTCATAATGATTGAATAATCTTAGATTTTTTCGTTTTATGAAAAATCTTAAAGTAAACGATGCAATACCATATGTAGGAGCAATTCCACTAAGAATGTTGAAAAGTACGGTAGATCAATAAAGTATCACAATAAAATAATAATAATATTTAATTTAAATGGCAGGGATTACAGGACTTTAACCCATACTAGTAAGTTTGGAGCTTACCGTTCTAACATTAAACTAAATCCCTTAAATTTTTATGGTGGAAGTAATGGGACTCAAACCCACAACCCCTTGAGTGCAAATCAAGTGCTCTATCATTGAGCTATACCCCCATGGTGGGAGTAAATAGACTCGAACTATCGACCTCACCCTTATCAGGGGTGTGCTCTAACCAACTGAGCTATACTCCCTTATACAATTACATAGTAATTATATTTAATAATTAATTCCTATTTTAGTGGAAAAATATTGATCGAAATATAAAAAAATACTTAAAAATTTGTGCTTTTATCACTATATATATTATGAAATGATTAATACAAATAAAGGAATGTATATTGAACAATTAATGAATCGAACGATTCAATATTACCAAACGAATAATATTGCCCATTTAGAGAAAAGACAAATTCCAATTAAAATTTTAAAACATATTAATAAGCAAATTGTTATTGCCAAATTAATTGATAAAGCAAAAGTTGATTACTTTTTATACATCAATAAAAAATATGTCGAAATTGAATGCAAGCAAACAAAAAAAGATCATTTTGATTTATCCTTAATTAAAAACCATCAAGCAAAATATTTAAATGAAATTAAAAAAATAGACGGAGTAGGTTTATTAATAGTTTATTTTGAGCTATTTGATCGAACAATTGGTATTTTTTATGAAGAATTAAAGAAGCTAATACAAAAAAATAAGCAGAAGAAAATAAAGTATTCTTTATTAAGACGGCATGGTATATTAATTGAATTAATTTTTCCTGGAATCTTAAATCTTAAAAAATTATTTTAATAAAACAGTGATATATTTTCAACCACTATTAATAACTATTAGTTCGCCTCTCATGATTTTTAAGATATAGTTTTTGTTGAAATTTTCATTTTACGGTAAATTAAAATTTTTAATTCCTCATCACGTTTTATCGCCAAAAATGATTTTTTTCTTTTTACATTCAATCGTAGCAAATTATTTTGAAATTTTAATATCTCATATAATTTTTGGTTCTTACTCTATTCTTGTCAAAAGAGTAATTTTGTCAATCGCTTTCAATTTTCGTTTGGTTCATAATAAAAAATTGTTGATTCTTAATTGTGTTTAATCATAATCGTATATAGATAGTCGATTACTATCATTTACTGGAAAAAAATAATTATCTTCACCTGATTGCGGTATGTCTCCATCATTAAGAGATCCAACAAGAATACTTTCGTTTTCAAACTTAGGGAAATGTGACAACGACAAAACACTATTGTCACTTTCTGCAATATCCAAATTTTCATTATTTTCTAAAGCATTTTCTTTAACATCGCATTTATTAGGATTGTCAACCATTTTCTCTATGTTTCATTGTCCGATCTTATTACCAATAAAATTAATTATTGGATCTAACATTCCACTATAAAAAGTAAGTGTACCAATTGCTAATACTCCTAATATTTCACAACAAACTAGTCCATTTTTTGCTTGTATTTTCATGAGTTTTTTTTCTAATTGTTCTTTATTGGTTCCTCACATTTTTTAATTGTTCGGTTTCTTTTTCCAATTTTTCGTTTTGTTTTAACAATTCATTTTTTTTGGTTATTATTTTTTTCGTTAATTTCGTTGATTTTTTTTGTTTTTTGCTTAATTTGTCAATAGTATCATCATTTAACTCGCTTATTTCATCTATGTCGTTATTAGTTTTATTTTCATAACAAGCAAAGAAATTAAGCGATGCCAAAGGAATTAACATCAATAAAAAAAATTTAATTATTTTTTCTATATTTTTCATTGTTTTATTTATTTTTTTGTTTTTTAAAAAATTTTAGTTTTTAATTTTATAAGATTTTTATTCGTTAGTCTCAATGCTGTTTAACGAATTTTATTTTTTTATTTAATAAATTTTTTGTAAAAAAAATTAACTTAAATGAATATTTATATGTTTAAATCAATAAGTTTATGATAATAAGAGAAGCAACTTACTACCAATATTTAATTTTTATAACTTTATCGATCTCGTGCAACTCCTACCACAAGTGTTTGATACTTGAAGCATTAACTAGGGCTTATATTGATTGATATCAATGAATTGTCCGTCACGACAATTTTAAATTACAAAATCTTAATGCTAATATTAATCTACTTTATCGAAAATTATCTAAAATAATAAAGATTTTATAGAGTTAGCAAAAATTAACCAACAATTTCAACAACATGACCAGCACCAACAGTATGACCACCTTCACGAATAGAAAATTTAGAACCTTTTTCAATCGCAATTGGGGCAATCAATTCTACAGTAATTTCAGCATTATCACCAGGCATAATCATATCAACACCTTCTTTTAATTCGATTGTTCCCGTTACATCGGTTGTACGGAAATAAAATTGTGGACGGTACCCCTTATGAAAAGCGGTATGCCTTCCTCCTTCTTCTTTTTTAAGAGCATAAATTTGTGCTTTGAATTTTTTATAAGGTTTAATTGAACCAGGTGCAGCTAAGACTTGACCACGTTCGACATCGGCACGATCAACACCGCGAAGCAAAATACCAGCATTATCACCGGCTTGAGCAAAATCCAAAGTTTTTTTAAACATTTCAATTCCAGTAACAACAACTTTTTTTGATGGCTTTAATCCAACAATTTCTACTTCTGTGTTTAAACTAATTTTTCCTCGTTCTACTCGACCAGTAACAACCGTACCTCGACCAGTAATTGTAAAAATATCTTCAATTGGTAAAAGGAAAGGCTTATCGATTTCCCGCACAGGAGTAGGAATATAACTATCAACTTGATCCATCAATTCTTGAATTTTTTCTTCTCATTGTGGTTCACCCTTCAATGCTCCTAAAGCCGAACCAAAAATAATTGGGGTGTTATCACCATCAAAACCATATTTATTTAATAAATCAATAATATCCATTTTTACCAAGTCTTTTACTTCATTATCAGTAACAACATCACATTTATTGATAAAAACAACAATTTTTGGTACACCCACTTGTTTTGCTAACAAAATATGTTCTCTTGTTTGGGGCATTGCACCATCAGAAGCAGCAACAACCAAAATAGCACCATCAATTTGAGCAGCACCAGTAATCATGTTTTTAACATAGTCAGCATGACCAGGACAATCGACATGAGCATAATGTCTTTTTTCTGTTTCGTATTCAACATGCGAAGTATTAATTGTAATACCACGTGCTTTTTCTTCTGGAGCACTATCAATTGACGAATAATCACGAGCTTGCGCTAAACCTTTTTTTGACAAATAGGTACATATTGCCGCAGTCAATGTTGTTTTACCATGATCAATATGACCAATTGTTCCAACATTAACATGAGGTTTTGTTCGATCAAATTTTCCTATTGCCATTACTTGTTCCTACCTTTTAACATAATATTACTTAATAAATATTTCAATTTACATTGATTATAGCAAAGTTATCAAATAAAATAAATTTTTCTAATAAAATTATGACTCGGTTGGAATAATATCAAAATAGTTTTGGTTTGTTTTTTTATTATTAACGACAACTAAATATTTCTCGTTTTTATTAATTTTACCTGAAATAATTTCATTTGCAAAAAGATTCTCAAGATTTTTTTGAATAAATCTTTTAATCGGTCGTGCCCCATAAAAAGGATCATAACAATTAACGGCAATATAATCAATAACTTTTTGGTCAACATCAATCTTAAAATCGTTGTCATTAATTCTTTTAATCAAAACAGCAATTTGTTCTTTAACAATTTCTTTAATAACATTTTGTTTTAATGGATTGAATTGAATTATTTCATCAATACGATTGATAAATTCAGGTTTCAAAACTTGTAGCAGTTGCGAAGGAATTTTGTTGTCTTTTTTTCCTTTTAAAATCTCTTGACTACCCAAATTACTTGTCATGATGATAATTGTGTTTTTAAAATTAATTAGTTTGCCTTGATTATCTTTTAAATGACCATCGTCTAAAACTTGTAAAAGAATATTTAAAACATCGGGATGGGCTTTTTCAATTTCATCAAACAATAAGACACAATATGGCTTATTTTTTATGGCTTGTGTTAATAGTCCACCTTGTTCATAACCAACGTAACCGGGTGGAGCACCAATTAATTTTGCCACAGAATGTTTCTCCATATATTCCGACATGTCAAAACGAACAATTTGCTTATCAGAATCAAATAATGATAGAGCTAAAGCTTTGGCTAACTGTGTTTTACCAACACCGGTTGGTCCTAAAAAAAGAAAACTCCCTAGTGGACGATTAGGATCATTAATATTAACACGAGCACGTAACACTGCAGCCGTAACAAGATTAACAGCTTCATCTTGTCCTTTAACATTTTTTTTAATTTCTTGATTCAAATTCATCAATTTATCTTTTTCTGACTTTAATAATTTTGTTAAAGGAATACCAGTAATTTCTGCCACAACTTCCGCAACCTCATTTACCGTTACACTATCGGAAAAAGAATGGTTAACATTAATTTTTTCGAAAGATTTTTCAACTTTTTTTAATTGTTTTTGCAATTGGGGAATAGTTTCATATAAAATTTGACTTGCTTGGGTAAATTCCCCTTTTTGTTGATAATTCTCTAAATTAAGTTTGGCATTTTCAATTTTATTTTTAATTGAACTAATTTCATCATGAAGTGATTTTTGTTTTTGTCACTCTTTTAAACGTAATTCTTGTTTAGATTTCAAGTTTGACAATTTCGTTTCAACTTCTTCTAATTGCTTTTTACTTTTTAAATCTTCTTCTTTTAGTAAAGCAGCTTTGGCAGTTTCAAGATTAATTATTTCACGCTTCATTTCGTCTAAATCATTAGGTAAAGAATGAAATTGTGTTTTAATTTTCGCTGCTGCTTCGTCAATCAAATCGATTGATTTATCGGGTAAATAATGATTAGTTAAATAACGATCAGAAAGATTGACGGCTGCAACAATTGCCGAATCGTGAATTTTCACTTGATGAAATATCTCCCATTTTTCTTTTAAACCACGCATAATTGTTATTGCTTCTTCTTTTGTTGGTTCAGCAACAAAAATTTTTTGCATTCTCCGTTCTAGAGCTAAATCTTTTTCGATGTATTTATGGTACTCATCAAGTGTAGTTGCCCCAATAATTTTAATCTCTCCGCGTGCCATCATTGGCTTAAGAATATTGGCAACATCCATTGTCCCACCGGGATTTCGTCCGGTACCAATAAGTTGGTGAATTTCATCAATGAATAGAATAATGTTACCATTTGCAGCTTTGACTTGGTTAATAATCTTCTTAACACGATCCTCAAATTGTCCTTGATAACTTGCTCCCGCAACTAAAGAAGATAATGAAAGTTCATAAACTTGTTTATCAAGCAAATTATTAGGAACATCGCGATTAACAATTCGTTGCACAAAGCCTTCAACAATAGCGGTTTTACCCACACCCGGTTCACCGATTAAAACAGGATTGTTTTTTGTTTTTCGTGAAATAATTTCGATCAACCGACGAATTTCTTTTTCGCGACCAATAACAGGATCAAAATTATTGTTCTTAATTTCATTATTAATATTTCGGCCAAATTGATTCAAAACATCATCGTTTGGTTTTTGGTAAGTAAATTCCATATTTTCAAAGATATTATAACAAAAAATTAGCAAACTCAATAAGAGAGTGCTAATCTATTTGATTTCGCTAAAGAAATAAATAATGGCATTGATTTTTTGAACGAGAAGATAGTAGTTTTCAAAATATAATTAATTGAAAGAAATGCCGAAATAGCTCAACAGGCAGAGCAACTGACTTGTAATCAGTAGGTTGTTGGTTCGATTCCGATTTTCGGCACCATATTTAAAAAACAAAATGAAAGCAACGCAAAAGACAGCTGCAAAAATCGGTTTATTCTCATCGATAATAACAATTTTTGGTGGAGTTGTAGGATTAGGAATTTTTTTTAAAAATACGAGTGTTTTTAATTTGAATCAACATAATCCATATGGGACAATAATATCATGAATTGTTACAACCTTTATCGTTTTTTGTATAGCTTTATCTTTTGGTCAAATCGTTTCATGCAAAACGAATGATAAATTGGGTCTAGGAAGTTGGGTAGAACAATACAATGGTAAAAAATTTGGTCGCTATGTAAAAATCTTACAGCCATTAGCTTATTGAATAGGTCAATCCCTTGTTTGTGTTTTATATTGTGGTGAAGCCATAATCAACATGGCAATTAGCATTAAAACAGGTGGTCGTGATGTTGGTAATATTAACTTTAAATATCAGAGTTTGGCAATTTTTGGTAGTGGTTTTGCTTTGCTTTTTATTTTTGTTTTACTAAATTATTTTGCGGAACGATTTACAAAAAAATTCGACTTAATTCTTTCATATTTTAAATTTCTTCCGCTTGCAATCGTTATCATTTCGGGAATTATTGGGGGATTTGTTGTTGATCATAAATTTGGATTATGAACAGCAAAATATTATCAAGCTAATGCACGAGCATGAGTACCAATTGGAACGAATAAATGTTCATTAAACACTTTTTTAGCCGTCCCTTCAATTTTGTTCACATTTGAAGGATATTTAATCATTGGTAATTTAACTGATGAGATCGATAAACCAGAAAAAAATGTTCCTTTATCAATTATTTTTGGTATTGCTCTTGTGACAATAATTTACCTATCAGTTACAATTGCATGCATTACCATTGGGGTTGGTAATGTTTATGATTTGATGAATGTCCTTTTTTGAAAAAACCCTAAAATATGTCAAATTATGAATAATATCTTTTCTTTCTTTTTAGTTGTTTGCGTAATCAATATTAGTGATTGTAAAATCATTTGTTCGTTAAAATCAATCAATTTTTTATTAAAAAACAATATGATTTTCGTACCGCAAAAAATACAGAATAACAATAAGAAAAAAAATGAAAAAAAGATTGCCATAATGTACTATCTTTTTGTCGTTGGATTTGTTGGATCTAGTCTTTTTATCCCATCGGTAATTTTTGAGTCAGAACAGTTTGTCAATGGTTTTTGTGATGTTAACATCGTTTTCTTTTATTTAATTTATGGAATCGTTGTTCTTGGTGGTTTCATTAATTCTTTAACAAAAAAAGTAAAAACCTCTGTAAATATTAAAGGCTTTATGATAATTTCATTTTTAGGGGCATGTGGAGCATTCACGATTTTTCTATTTAATACAATTAATCAATTCATTCTCCCTCAATTCTATAACCCATGAGGTCATGAAGTTGGTAAGACATGACATCTTTTTGTTCAAGATATTAATGGTTATATGGTAACTCTCCAAAATTGGCAAACAACAATTGTATTTTGATCATTTCTTTTTTTTCTATGTTTGCTACCAATATTTAATGATTTCTTAATGAAAATTTGCAAGAACAAATATTATCACAAAAGCAATTGCTTAATTTAACTTATATCAAATTTTGTTATTATCCAATCACATATAATTCGAGTAACACGATGAATGTCAAAAAAAAAACAGCTGCTAAAGTAGGATTAGGTTCGGCAATTCTAACCATCTTTAGTGGTGTAATTGGAATTGGAATTTTTTTTAAAAATGATAGTGTTTTTAAAAACAATGATTTTAATGCATTAGCAACGCTTATTACATGGATAATTTCAATTTTTTTTGTCTTATGTATTGCTTTATCTTTTGGTCAAATCGTTTCATGTAAAACTAATGATAATTTAGGTCTAGGTAGCTGGGCTGAGCAATACAACGGCAAAAAATTTGGTCATTATGTAAAAATTTTGCAACCTTTTTGTTACTATGTGACTTTATCTTTCGTCTTAATGTTATTCTCATCAGAAGCAATCATTAATATGTTCATTTGTCTTAAAAATGGTGGAAAAGTTGTAGGTGAAATAAATTTTAAATACCAAAGTTTAGCAATTTTTGGTTGTGCTTTATCATTAGTAATAATTTTCACTCTTATTAATTATTTATGAGAAAAATTTTCAATAAAATTTGACTATTTTCTCACTTGAGCGAAATTTTTACCAATTTTTTTGGTGATTGTTTTTGGAATTATTGGTGGTATTGTTAATTCTTCCCATCAAGGAGGTTTGTGAACAAATCAGTATTGAAATGGAAAATCATGACAAAATTCTTCACCAGTAATTTTTTCGGTAAAATCACTTTTTGCTATTCCTGGCATATTATTTGCTTTCGAAGGGTATTTAATTATTGGAAATGTCACAAATCGAATTGACAAACCTGAAAAAAATGTTCCGTTGTCAGTAATTGTTGGAATTATTTTGATTGCAGTTTTTTATTTATCAATTACTATTGGTTGTATCACATCCGGAACAGGTAATGTCTATCAATTAATTAATATTCTTTTTGGAAACGACACAAAAATAAGCAATATCATGAATATTTTCTTCTCTTTCCTATTATTTGTTTGCGTTTTAGGAATCGCTAATAGTATGACAATTTGCTCACTTAAATCAATTCAGGCGATCGTCGATCAAAAAATTCTTTTCAAATCACAAAAATTGTTGGAAAAAGCAAAAAAACCTTTATTTGGGGGATTAATTTATTACATAATTTCGATGATATTTTTATTTGTCACAACATTAATCCCATCATTGTTATTAAATACTGATCAGTTTTTTTGTTGCTTGGGTGATAGTATTATTATTAGTTTTTATTTAATTTATGGTTTAATCGTTTTAGGTGCATTTTTTAACGAATTTACATATAAAGTCAAAGTATCAGCACGAATAAAATTTTTTAAATTCCTTTCGTTTTTATCGGCAATTACGGCAATTTTTCTTTTTGCCTTTTGCTCAATTTATCAATATGTTTATTTCCCATGCATCGAACCGAATAGTATAGAAAAATTAAAAAATAATTGGTCGCTTTTTATTAGTGAGGGACAAATCACTTATTTAGTTAATTGACAAGGAGCAATCACATATTGAAGCATGACACTATTTTTATTTACTTTTCCATATCTTAATGGTCTATTAATTAAAAAGTGAAAACAAAAATAAAACAATTAAAAAGAAAGAAAAAAATTTTTTTTCCTTTTATTTTATTATCAGCGACACCAACAATTATCTTGTGTTGTTCTTGCTCAAATATAAAAATGTTTAATGTTTTGAAATTTGATCGAAAGAAGAGTAAACAACTGCAAAATCTTAATTTGCATAATGAAGATGCAATTGTTCAAGAATATCTAAAACGTCTTACTCAAGATAAGCAAATCTTTATTGATGAATGACAAAATACACTACGCCATCATATTTTATTAGCCAAGAAAGAAAATATATACACATGCGAAAATTGTGCGATTGGAATAAATAACTTCATTATTAATGAAAATGCTAATACCGTTAGCTTTATTTTAAATGTGAAGTGCAAGATAAATTCGTTAAACAATAATGATACATTGACCACAACTATTGATGGCAAATACTACTTTAGTAATGTTAAATTTAATGTCAAAACATATAGTGGTGATCATTCTTTTGAAAAATTGTCAATTTGATTGGGCAATTATGATTGAGAAATTAATGCTTCCGAATATATTACAAAAGTAACAAAAAGCAATACCAAAACGATTCACACTAATACATGTAAATTCAAAATCGAAAATTCGATGAAAATTGAAAATTTTATTGAATTTTTTGCATTAATATCTTCTAATAATGAAGAAGACAAATTAATTGTAAATGTAAAGAAAGAAAAAGGTGAGTATGAGTATTTACTTAATCTAGAAAGCTACTATTTAGCGAAGCAAACAATAAATGAAGAAAGCGAAAATTAAAAAATAATTTTTTTTAAGGAAATTATTTTTGTCTTTAGGTAATCAAGATAGGTGCAATTCGTTTTAAAGTTAAAATAAATTTTTGTGGCGATTAAGCATTGACTTTTATATTTTGTATCTTTTTTAAATTCTTTTTTTACATATTTTTGTTCACCAATAATGGGATGATTTAAAAAATTTAAATGGGCGCGGATTTGGTGGGTTTTACCAGTGATTAATTTAATTTCCAAATGACTAATATTTTTAGATTTATCGTAATTAATCACACGATAATTCATCGCAATTGGAAAATAATTCGCATTAATTTTTGTTTTAGCAATCTTAACAAAATTACCATTTTTTGGTTTAAACCAAAAAGCTTTTACTTCTTGATTTACGATATTAAATTTCCCATAAACTAAACATTGATAATATTTATCGATTTCATGGTTTTTAATTTTTTCCGATAAAATTCTTACCGTTTGGTAGTTTTTGGCAACCATAATTAGTCCTTTTGTGTTTGTATCGAGACGATGAAGCAAACATGGAACAAAATGGTTACTTTCATCTCATTCTTTTTTTTTATATAAATAAAGTTTTACTCGATTAATTAATGTATCATTTTTTTGATCTTTTTGATCGATAACAACTAACTTTGCTGGTTTGTTAACAATCAATAAATTTTTATCTTCATAGATAATATCAATTGCGTTTTTTGCCAATTTTCATTTTTGTGTTGTTTTTTGTTCATGAAATTTTTTTTCGTTCAAATAGATATAGATCGAATCATTATTTGCTAAATGATATGATGGCAACACTTTTTTTTTATTTACTTTGATTTTTTTTGTGCGAAGGGCTTGAAAAATAAAATTTTTTTTGCAATAGGGAAAAAGTTTGCTAACGAATTTATCAATTCGCATACCACAACCATTTTCATTAATTTTTATTATTTTCATGCTTTAAATAATAGGAAATTATACTGGCAACCGCAATAACATTTAATGATTCAACATTTTCAATTTCAATTTTTAATGTTTGGTGGCATTGGTTAATTATCTCTTTTTTTAAACCATTACCTTCATTACCAAGTAAGAAACAATTATTTACTTTCATTTCATATTTATTTAAAGCAAGAGCGTTTTTTTTATTAGCTAGAGCTAATAAATTAATTTTATTATTTTTACCAAATTTTAAAAACGAATAAAATTCTTTGAAAAACATTAATGGGATTTGGAAGACATAACCCATTGATGCGCGAATTACTTCTGGATGAAAAATATCGACGCAATTACCAATAAGAAATAGACCATCAATGTCAAAGGCAAAAATACTGCGGATTATCGCTCCTAAATTATTAGGATTTTGTAAATCCATAACAGCAAAATAATTTCCATCTTTTTTAAAATTAAGTTTTGTAATTTCCAATGGAACAACAAAGATAATTCCATCAGGAGATTTCAAATTACTTATTTTTTTAAAAAGGTAATCATTTAAAATAATAAGAATATTTATAAATTTTTTTAATAAAACTTGGTTATTTTCAAAAAATTTTTTTGTAACGAAAATTTTAATAAACTTTTGCTTCTTGATTTCACATAATGTACAAAAAACTTTTTTTGTTTCGCCAATAACAAATTTTTCCATTTTTCGTTGTTTCTGGTCGCGCGAAAGTTTTTTGATTCATTTGATTGTTTTATTGTTACTTGATGAAATTTGTTGCATATTATCGTTATATATAAAGGATCTTTGTTTGTCTAATTAATAAATGATTTTAATAAAAATAAATCTTAATTATCAATCCGTAAAATATTATTAATAAAATTAAAGCAAAAAAAGATAATTAAATATCATTAATTACTATGGTTAAGTCGTTATATATTCATATTCCTTTTTGCCAAAAAATATGTCCATATTGTGCATTTATGCGACAACTTTATTACCAAAGAAAAGTCAATAAATATCTTGTTTTAATCGAGGAAATACTAAAAACAAAATATAAAAACAATAAATTTAAAACAATTTATATTGGTGGTGGAACACCGAATTGTTTAACAATAAAACAATTGACAAAATTATTAGGTTGTCTTGTTGATAAATTATTACCAAAATATGAATTTACTATTGAATGCAACCCCGAATTTGTCACAAGACAACAAGTAGAAATTTTTAAAAAATATAAAATCAATCGCATTTCATTGGGAATCCAAACATTAAATAAAAAAATTTTAAAATCAATTAATCGTTTCCACAGTCAACAAGATATCGCACATGCAATTAAATTATTTAAAGATTTTAAAATTCATAATTTATCCTGTGACCTCATTTATGGTTTTAAACAGCAATCAATCGCTACAATAAAAAAGGATTTAGATTTTTTGCTAAAAAATAAAATTAGACATATTTCGTGTTATTGTCTTGAAATAAAACCAAAAACTACTTTTTTTCGACAAAACTATAAACTTGATGAAAATAAAGTTGAAGAACAATTAAAATTTATTATTGAATATTTGAAACAAAAAAAATTTGATCGCTATGAGGTAAGTAATTGGTGTAGGGCAACAAAAGATCAATCACACCATAATGTTTTAGTTTGAAAAACAAACGATTGGGTTGGGATCGGATGAGCAGCACATGGTTTCGAAAAAAATGTTTATTATCATTATGAAGGTGATATTCTAAAATGAAAATTAATAAATAAAACTTTAACAAAAAAAGAATTATACCAGCACGTATTAATTATGGGATTACGATTAGCAAAAGGATTAAATTTAAAAAATAAGTTGGTTAAGGAATCCTATAATTTTTTTAAAAAAGAGTTAAATTCTTCACCATTGTTTTTCAAAAACAAAAACATAATAAAATGCCGTAATATCAATCTTTTAAATTGTTTATTAGAAAAAATCATTTAATAAAATTAGCACTCGTTTATTGAGTTTGCTAATTTTTGTATATAATGTTTAAAGTAACTAAATTATTTGAGGAGAAAATAAAATGAAAAATACAATTATTGGAATTGACTTAGGAACAACAAATTCATGTGTTTGTGTTATGGATGGAACAAAACCAAAAGTTTTGGAAACACCTGAAGGAAAAAGAACAATCCCTTCTGTTGTCGCCTTTAAAGGTAGTGAAGTAATTATTGGTGAGGCAGCAAAAAGACAATTAATTACAAACAAAAACACAATTGCTTCCATTAAACGAAAAATGGGAACAAAAGAAATGACAAAAATTGGTGATAAGCAATATACACCTGAAGAAATTTCAGCTAAAATTTTAAGTTACATTAAAACATGTGCCGAAGAAAAATTAGGTTATTCTGTATCAAAAGCCGTTATTACGGTTCCTGCTTATTTTAATGATTCTCAACGTGCTGCAACAAAAGCGGCTGGTAAAATTGCTGGATTAGAAGTTGAACGAATTATCAACGAACCAACGGCGGCGGCTTTGGCATATGGATTAGATAAGATTAACAAAGAACAAAAAATTCTTGTTTATGACTTAGGTGGTGGAACATTTGATGTTTCGGTTCTTGATATGGCTGAAGGGTCATTTGAAGTTTTAGCTACTTCTGGTGATAATCACCTTGGGGGAGATGATTGAGACCAAAAAATTATTGATTGATTAATAAATGAAATTAAATTGGAACATGGTGTTGATTTATCAAAAGACAAAATGGCATGTCAACGTTTAAAAGACGCAGCCGAAAAAGCAAAAATTGATCTTTCCGGACAAAAAGAAACACAAATTTTATTACCTTATATTTCTATGACTGCCGATGGTCCATTAAATATTGAAAAAACACTAACACGAGCAAAATTTGAAAGTTTAACAAAAGATTTATTGGAAAAAACAATTAAACCTGTTGAAGATGCAATTAAAGAATCAAAATTAACTTTAAAAGATATTGACCAAATTTTACTTGTCGGGGGCTCAACACGAATGCCTGCTGTTCAAGAATTGATCGAAAAAATTACAAAGAAAAAGCCAAATAAATCAGTTAATCCTGATGAAGTAGTTGCTATGGGAGCGGCAATTCAAGGTGGTGTTTTAACTGGTGATGTTAACAATATTTTATTACTTGATGTGACGCCGTTGACTCTTTCAATTGAAACATTAGGAGGGGTAGCAACTCCAGTTATTAAGCGTAACACAACCATCCCTGTAAGTAAAAGTCAAATCTTTTCAACCGCTGTCGATAATCAACCTGCTGTTGATGTTCATATTGTTCAAGGGGAAAGACCAATGGCAAAAGACAATAAATCTTTGGGTAATTTCCAATTATCAGGAATTGAACCAGCCCCAAAAGGAATCCCCCAAATTGAAATTACATTTAATATTGATGCTAACGGAATGCTTAATGTTACCGCCAAAGATTTAAAAACAAATAAAGAGGCAAATATTACAATTAAGAATTCTGGTGCCTTAAGTGAAGAAGAAATAAATAAAATGGTAAAAGAAGCGGAATTAAACAAAGAACATGATGCAAAAATTAAAGAACAATCTGAATTAAAATATAAGGCTGAATCATACATTAATATGTTTGAAAAAACAATGAGCGACCCTAAACTTGCTGGTAATGTTAAGGATGAACAAAAAAAACAAGGACAAAAGATGGTTGACGAATTAAAAAAACTTCTTGCAGAAGAAAAATGAGACGAATTAAAAGTAAAGATTGGCACAATCGATCAAATGATGAATCAATTTTCGCAAGCTCAAGCAGCGGCGGCAGCGGCAAAAGCAAAAGATAGTAAAAATAATAGCGAGGAACCAAAAAAAACAAAGAAATAATTGGCAAGAAAAAAATATTTATGATAGATAAAGTATGAGAATTTTTTCTCATATTTTATTTTTTAACGACAAATATAAAATGAACAATACAATTAAGATTAGTTTATGGAAGAAGAAAAAATTTTTAACGAAACAATCAAAGAGATAGAAAACCAATTTGGAAAAAATTCGATTACTAACTTCAACCACGAAATCGATAAAAATATCGAAATTATTAAAACAGGAAGTTTAAATCTTGATAAGGCATTAGGAATTGGTGGGTATCCAAAAGGACGAATTATTGAAATTTATGGTAGTGAATCAAGTGGAAAAACTACCATTGCCTTACAAGCTATTGTCCAATGTCAAAAAAACGGTGGACACTGTGCTTACATTGATGCTGAACATGCTCTAAATGCCAAATATTGTCAAGCAAATGGTGTTAATTTAGGCAAACTTTTGTTTGCCCAACCAGAAAGCGGTGAACAAAGTTTTGCCATTATCGAAGCCTTAGCAAAGACGGGAATGATTGATTTAATCGTTGTTGATTCTGTTGCGGCTTTAGTTCCAGAAGCCGAAATTAATGGTGAATATGAGGATCAAACAATTGGTTTACACGCACGATTAATGTCAAAAGGATTACGCATCATTCAAGGAATCATTAGTAAATATAAAACAACAATTATTTTTATTAACCAAATTCGCGAAAAAATTGGTGTTTTTTTTGGTGAAACAAAAACAACAACTGGAGGTTGAGCATTAAAATTTTTTTCGAGCATTCGCATCGAATTAAAACGTGCAGAAGTTATCAAAAATGGTACAACAATTA